>JAHENO010000306.1 GCA_018609945.1 Haloarculaceae archaeon
CACTTCTACCCATTCGAGAAGCGCACCCCCCAGTGGCACTCTGAGTTCGTCCACGTCCACCGACTCGAAATATGCCCCTTCGAGAATCGATCCGAGCTTGTTCGCCTGATCGCTCGAGAGGTCGAGAATTTTCTCGCTGTCTGCGTCTTCCCCCTCACGGCGGAACAGTTCACATCGTCCGTCGTGGTGGACGACGACAACGACCCGTGTCTCGCCGGCGAGTTCCATCTCGAACCGTCGACCAACGCCGGGAATATCCGTCTTGAAAACACTCATATCCCGAATTAGAGGGGCGCGAAGAAAAGAATACTGACAGCTCGCACTAACCGCTGTATCGGAGTACCGGCCGACCGCGGACCGACCTGCGGTCGCTCCGGTAGCGGCTTACAGCGGTTGCTCTCACGTCTCCGTCGGTTACGCGTCAGCCGGTGGAGCGACATAGCGGTCGAAGATCCACGCAGTCTGCATCAGAATCGTGCCGATGATACTCATCACGAGCACGTAGCCGACGGTGAAGGCGTAGATCGTCTCGGCGACCTGCGCGGAGAGTGCAACACCGGCCCCTGCGAGTGCCGTCGCCGCAATAATGAGTGAAAATTCGCCACGCGTGACCAGTGCCAGTCCCACACGGAGCGACCGCCTGTCGTTCAACCCGTACACACGCCCGGAAACGAATCCGCTCGCGACTTTCGTCGGAAGCGTAACGAGCACTACGATGGCAAGAAGGTCGAGGACACCGAGAAATGCGAACGGGTCCGTCACGAGGCCGATCCAGAAGAAGAACACGGCTGCGAACGTGTCCCGAAGCGACGAGAGCGACGTCTCGAGTTCGTGGACGAAGGAGGTCGAACTACATGCCATCCCGACAAAGAATGCCGCCACGGCCTCGCTCACGCCGAGCGCGAGCGCGGCCCCCGCAATGAGGACTATCGTTCCGATGGCACGGAGTATGAAGTATTCCGTTGACGGGGTGTCCAGAATGCGTTCGAGCGATCCGGTTCCGAAGTAGACCACGAGGCTGAGGAACAAGAGGAATCCCAGCGCGATGCCGACCGACTGGACGGCGACGTCAATCGAGCCCCCGCCGAGTAGAATCGCCCCGACAACCGCGAGGTAGATCGCAATGACGAGATCTTCGAATACGAGGGTTCCGAGAATCGGACCGCTCTCCGGATTTGCAATCCAGCCGAGATCCAGCATCGTCTTCGTGATAACCGCACTCGACGAGATGTAGACGATACCCGCGAGCACCACTGCCGGGACAACGTCGCCAAAGAGAACGTACCCGAGTCCGAACCCGACGCTGAAGTTCACTCCGAGGTCGAGTAACCCGGACTTGCCCATCCGTTCTCTATCGGCAAGTAGCCGTTCGAGATTGAACTCCAACCCGAGAAAAAACAGGAGGAAGACGATTCCGAGTTCTGCACCGATCGCTATGAAGTCCGTTTCGGTGATGTAGGGGAGCCCGAACCGTCCGATCACGAATTCGTTGAGAGCCATGCCAACGAGGATGTAGAACGGAATCGGGGACAGACCGGCCCGAGCCGCTATGAAGCTGACCGCAGCGATTGCGGCAAACATCAGTCCAACTTCGAGCAGAAGTGCCTCGGCCATCTCTTGGTGGTACACCCTCCTCGCGTATACTTAAGATATGCCGCTCATCGCGTGGTTTCTCTGCCCCGGACTCCTCCGCGTTTGTCACGAGAAGGTAGTGACACATCTGTACCGTGATTGGATCGGGAAACGGACGGAATCGGCCGTTTGATCCCCTATTCCCGGTGCTGACGGGATTATTTTATATTATCAACACAATTGTTTTTAAGCTTCGACGCGAGCGCTCGGGTATGCGAAATTATCCAGCCACCCTCGTCCGGGTGTTCGAGAACAAACTCGAAGCAGGGCACGGGACAGACGACGAGCGGATTCCCTTCGGCAAGGATGACCTCACGAGAGCGACAGACGAACTCGACATCGACGTTCGTCACGTGATGGAGATACCCTCGGCCTACAGTTCCCAGACCCCGCCCGACGAGATCGCCGACTACGGGTACACGATCGAACGTGACACCGACTACGAGGGCTCCGGGGAACAGTATCTGTTCGTCAAGGACTGATACTGCCGGCTATAAGCCTGTGAGGAATTTCGACTCCACGGGTGGTCGAATATCCTCACGAAGTTATAGCCGGCAGTATGACACTGCCGCCAACGGGCTACGCGCTCTTCCGTCGTGGCGAGATGCGCACCTCCTGAGTCAGCACGCTCCGAGAGCGGGAGAAGAAGATCCTGAACGCCTCAAACCGCGGCGACCGTGACGTGCCGACAGGCGGAGTATTCGCTGACAGGTCAACGGTTTCGATAGCTGACTGTCGTACCGTTCAGTCGGGGAACCAACCGTTGAATTTTACCACACGCAGGAGACCCGGACGCTGCTACCCGGAGACGAATATATAAACCATCCTCATAATATTGTAGTTCCATGCTACCGGTCGTGGCGAGGCGAGGATTCGTAGTCGCGGTCACTGTACTGTTGTTGCTGACGGTGTGTACGGGTTCCGTCGTCGCCCAGGAGGCTGGCGAGGGGGGCGAGACGGGGACTGACGCCGAGTTGCTGGAGGTCTCCGGCTGGACTGCCGTCGCGGCTCTCCTGATCGGGACGCTCGTTCTCATCGCGAGTGTCGAACTGCTGATTCACGCGCTCGTGCGCACCGCACTCCGGTTCGGCGTCTCGGCGTTTCTCCTGGCAGTCGTCTTCTCGGGGTGGGAGTTCGATAACGTCGCCGTCGGCCTGTTCACCGGGTTCGCCGAGATGCAGAACGTCGCGCTGGGCCTCGCGATCGGGAACGCTGTCTCCATCTTCGGGCTCACGCTGGCGCTGGGGGCCCTGGTCTTTCCTTTCGCCGTCGACGTTCCCGACGACTACCTCGTGATGACTGTCGCAGCGCCGCTGTTGCTGGTGCCCGCGCTCCTCTCGGGGTCGCTGACGCCCGCGATGAGCGTCATGTTCCTCATGCTGTACGTCGTCATTTTCGCATACATCCTCCAGCGTGAGCGCGGGAGAGACCGGACGTTCATGGAATCGGGCGAGGTGCACGAGGCTGCCACCGCTCCGGACGGCGCGGAGACGCGGCTGCCAGCCCCGGTCAGATCGCTGACGCGGTACGACTGGTTCTGGCCCGCGATGCTGGTCGTCGCAATCGGGGGGATCGTCCTCGGGGCCGAGGGATCCGCGTCAGGGATCGAAGGCATCCTCGAGACCTGGAACCTCACGGAGACGTTTCTGGGCGTGACCGTCATCACACTCCTGTACACGCTTGACGACGTCGTCCTCATTCTCGAACCGTTGCGACTCGGCTACTCCGACGTCGCGGTCGGGGGCGTCATCGGGAGCCTCCTGTTTTTCGTCACTGCGAACGTCGGCATCGTCGGGCTGCTTGGCACCATCCACTTCCGCTGGGAAACCGTCTTCGTCCACCTCCCGACGCTTCTGGGGTTCGCCGCGCTCTCCTCGTACCTGCTCTGGCGCGGGGAGCTGACGAAGAAACACGGCGCCCTGCTTCTGGGCCTGTACGTCACGTATTTGCTGGTGAACGTCCAGTTTTTCGCCACGCTCCCCGTCGGGGAGTGAGTGAACGCGCCGGTCCGCACGGTCGCTGCCCGTTCACTCACTTTCCTGGGGGATCGGGTCTTCCCGCGAGAGTTCGCTCGTCGACAGCACGAAGGTGCGCTCGGGCGACGGGCTGGCAGTGAGTTCGATGCGACAGGTCAGGCGGAAGTACTTGCGCTTGCCGACCCAGTAGCTCTCGACCACGCCCGCCTCTTCGAGTACCGAGAGGTGGTGGACCGTGGTCTTCCCGTCGAGGTCCACGAGGTCGGCCAGTTCGGAGACGTACCGGGGTTCGTCGGTGAGTTCCCGGACGATCCGCAGGCGCGGCGTGCTCCCCAGTACGTCCAGCATCGACATACGCGCCACTGTGGGCGCACGGCCTATAGTTGTTCAGTATATCGTCTCCCCGCACCGTCGGGTGGACTGCGGTCCCCGTATCGATGGCACTGCGTCGACGGCTATATACTCGCCGCCGGCTAGCATCAGTCATGGTCGAACTACCGAACACGGAGACGAACGACGGCCGGACCGTCACGGAGGGATACTTCGAACGGGAGGTGCTGCTCTCCGCTGACCAGACGGCAGCGGTGTTGCGCGACCTCGCGGACCAGCTCGAGGCGGGGAACGAACTCAGCGTCTCTAGCGACGAGTGGGAGATTCCGTTCCAGTTCCGGGAACCGATCGAGGTCGAAGTCGAGTTCATCGGTGACGGCTCCCGGGAACTCGAGATCGAACTCGAGTTCGAGTGGGCGGATGACGGCTCCCTCTCGGTCGAGTAATATTACCGCCGCGGCCAGACGCAGTTCTCGCAGAGGGTCCCTTTCCCCCACTTGACGAGCTTCATGGCCTCGGCCCAGGGAATGTTCTCGTTGAATTCGCAGTCGTCGGTCGCGACGACGCCACAGCTTCCCTCCCGGTCGTGGTGCCAGGTTCCCTGGATACGGAACATCCGAACCATGCCTCCGGGTTGGACTCGGCGACAAAAAGCGTGACCCCATTCGACCCCGGACGTTATAACGAGGCACCTCGGAGAGAGCCTATGCGGACGCGCGAGTTCCCGGTGCTGGGCCCGGAGGACGACCGCTTCGTCGACGCGCTCGCCGTCGGACTGGGTCGCGTAGAGGCGCGCGTGCTCGCGTACCTCGCGTTGCGCACGGAGGACGAACTCGGTCCCGCGTCGCGACTCGCCGTCCGCGTCGGGACCGACCTCGGGCGCACGCGGACCGGCGAGGCACTCTCGACGCTCGAGGACGCTGGCCTCGTGCGTTCGACGCCCATAGAGCGCGACACGTCCGGTCGTCCCCGGAAGGGGTGGGAAGCCACTGCCGAGCAGGCGGACCTGACGGCCGCGGTCCGCCGCCGCCACGCCGAACGCCTCGTCGACCGAGCGTGGGCAGTGACGAACTCGGTCGCCGGGCCCGGGCTGATGGACTCCGACGCCGATCCGGCAGCCATCTCGTTCGACGAGTTCGAGGGTGCGTGCCGGCTCGTCCTCAACTGGACGCCGAACGGGTTCCACGGGCCGCTGTTTCTGGCGGCCGAGCGGGACTTCTACGCGGATATCGACCTGACGGTCCGTTCGGCCCGGGGCTCGGGGCAGGCACTCCAGCGGGTCGAATCCGGGGCGGCCGACGTCGGCGTGGTCGGCTCCGCGGTCGCCTGTCAGGCGCTCGCTGCAGGGCGACCCATCGCCCCCGTCGCGCTGCTCTACCAGCGTGCGATGACGGTCCTCTACACGGTCCGGTCGGTCTTCGGGGCCGAACTGACGAGCGTCGAGCAGTTGCGCGGCCGGACGGTGGCCATGCCGCCCGGCGCCGAGACGGCGCTGCTCGCGTGCCTGTTCCTCTCGCAGGCTGGCGTCCTCGACGACGTCGACGTGATGGAGGCCGGCGGTGAGGAACGGGACGAACTCCTCGACGGTGAGGCCGACGTGGTGACGGGGATGGCTGCCGATCCCCCGGCGCTCGCGGCCGAGGGGTACACGGTCGACTCGATACTGGTGTCCGAACAGTTTCCGGTTCCCGGGCCGGCGCTCGTGGTCCATGCCGACGCCCTGGCGGACCCACCGGCGGCGCTGGGCGGATTCCTGAACGGGACAATGCGCGGTGTCGTCGCCGCGACCCACGACCGAGAAGCGGCCGCAGCGGCCGTCGCAGCCCGGAGCGACGACGGGGTCGCGGCCGAACGCCGCCGGCTGGACGTCGCGCTCGACGGCTTCGCACAGAGCGACGCCGTCCGGGCGCACGGCTGGGGCTGGCAGTCGACGGACGACTGGCAGCGCCTCCGGATGGCACTCGAACAGACCGGATCGCTCTCCGGCACGGCCACGTGACGCTGTACCCGGCAACGGCCGTTCCTGTTTCACTTCTCGAGTGCAGAGAGGACAACCGACAGCCTGGCAACGAGTGTGGAGGGCTCATCTGACAGTTAGGTATATAAATGATTACGAGAAAGGTTTAAGTAAGTCCGTTCGTCCCTCCCTACTATGCGAACGAGTCGACGGGCAGTGCTCGCAGCCACGGGCACCCTGTTGGTCGCGGGCTGTAGTGGAAGCGGGTCGTCAGGGAGTGACAGCGGCGGTTCTGACGGAGACAGCGCGAACGACGAGGGGACTGTCGCGGACGAAGAGTCGGGGAGCGGAGAGGCTACCCCGACCGGTGACGGCGAGTCGTCCGACAGTGAGAGCACCGCGACGGCCAGCCAGGCGGAGCCGTCGGTGACCGACCCGTCGCTGATACTCAACTGGCGTATCAACGGGCTGCACGCGCCATACTTCGCCGCACAGGAACAGGGATTCTACGCCGACGAGGGGTTCGACGGCGTCGACATTCAGGGCGGCGAAGGGTCGGACTTCGCGGCACAGCAGGCCGCACTCGGCAACACGGAGTTCGCCATCTCCAGCAGCGACCAGGTGCTCAACGTCAACAGCGGCGACCTCTCGCCGCTC
>JAHENO010000307.1 GCA_018609945.1 Haloarculaceae archaeon
GGAGGTCGGCGCCGCCCCCGACGTCAACGCCGAGAGTACGAAGTACAGCGTTAGAGGTGACACTGTGTGAGCCTCCAGATGAGTGTCGATCGCGAGGTGCTGGCAGCCTTGCTGGATCACGAGGACGAGGACGTCGCGCTCGCGGCGCGGGTCGTCTACAGACACCGCTACGGAGACCCATGACGGGAGAGTGCCTCCTCCACCAAGTCCGATGCGACGTCGGGGTCGGACTCGATCTCTTCGAGCATATCGAGCAGTGCCGCCCGCTCCTCGGCGTCGTCCGAGCGCGCCATCGCCTCTCGCAGCGACGACTTGACGCGTTCGGCCGTCTCCGCTGCGACGGGGTCGGTCGCCGCTCCACACCACACGCACACCGGCTCGTCGTGAGGCGTCTCCTTGCCACAGCGGCGACACTCGATGGGTGCCAGCTCCTCGCCACCCGTCTCCTCAACCTCGATACCGTGCAGCGCCGCGTACTGTCGATTCTCGTCACCTTCACCGAAGCGGGCGACATAGCGGGCGACCGCCTCACTGTTCCGGGATCGCCCCTGTCGGTCCTCGATGAGGGCGGCGTTGGCGCCCTGTCTGGCCAGCCACGAGGCGTTGGACTTCCGGAAGTTCGTCGGCGTCACTGGCTTCGCTATGTCGGCGCGGTCGGCGATGATCTCGAAGATGTCGAGGAACCGCCGATAGCTCAACGCCTCCGGGCTCGTCAGCTTGCACCACAGCGGCGCCTGCGGGTCGTCACTTGCCGGGTGATCGCCCAGCCATTCCGCGAGATACGGTTCCGAGGGCACCAGTGTCACCGAGCGCTGGCCTGTCTTGCCGTCGACGCGCACCTGAAGGCCATAATCGGCTTCCGAGATATCGCCGACACGCAGCTCGCGGAGTTCGCCACTGCGGGCGCCGGCGTCGAACGCGACCGCGATGAGGGCGGCATCTCTGGTGTTGGCGGCCGCATCGATCATTGGCTTGACGTCGTCCTCCCACCGCAGCATCTTCGCCGGGTCCGGCGCCGGATCGTAGTTATCCGGCGTTGTGGCCGGCACCCAGGCCAGTGCGTCCGGCACCTCGTCACCCTCGGTGGTTCGCTTGCCGAACATCCGCAGGGCGACCCGGTAATCGCGGTTCGTCTCCGGGTTCTCGTACGTGCGATTGATCCACTCGACGATCGTTTCCGCCACCTCGCGGTCCGTACGAGCGGCCGCGAGCGAGACATCCACGTGTTCGGCCATTCGCGTACAATGACGCAACAACTTCAAATTCCGATGCGCAGAATACTCCGAGGAAAGCAATGCCATTCGACTACTGAATTCGAGGAGGGCGTCGGCATCGCGCTCCGAGACGTCCCGCTCGCCGCCCTCGATCGCATCCTCCAGTGTTTCGACCTGATCCTGGGCACCCATGCACCGCTGGTCGGCGCGTGGGATTGTGAAGGTTTTGCTCAGAGCCGGTGGAGGGATTTGAACCCTCGGCCTATTCCTTACGAAGGAATCGCTCTAGCCAGTCTGAGCTACACCGGCACGCGTCATAATCTTGTGCCGATACTGGCTAAAAGGATTGCGAATCCCGGTCGGGCGTGCCTGCCACCGGTCAGCGCCCGAGGCGGACGTCCAGCACCACGTTGAGTTCGTGGGGGGCGTACGACCGGACGGTCCGGCGCGTCTCGACGGTCACCTCGTAGGCCGGTTCGGCGGCTGCCCGGATCGCCCGCTCGCCCGGCCCGTAGGGGTCCTCGTCGCTCTGGATGTCGTAGTAGTGGAGCAGACACGACTCCCCCGCCAGCGCCACAGCCGTCTCCAGAAACTCGTCGGCGCTGTGGGGGAGATTCATCACCACGCGGTCGGCCCACCCCTCGTAGTCGGCCGCGAGCTCGCGGACGTCGCCACAGAGCGCGGTCAGGCGGTCGGAGACGCCGTTGCGCTCGGCGTTCTCCCGGAGGTACTCGACGGCCGTTTCGTTGATGTCCGTCGCGACCACCTCGGCGCCACGTCGGGCGATGGGGACGGCGTAGGGGCCGACGCCGGCGAACATGTCGAAGACGCGCTCGCCGGCGGCCACCTGCTCGGCCACGCGGTGGCGCTCGGTCGCGAGGCGCGGGGAAAAGTACACCGACGCGAGGTCGAGTGCGAACTCGCAGCCGTACTCGCGGTGGACCGTCTCCGTCGGCGCGCGGTCGGTGGCTCCCTCCCCGCTGGCCCCCGCGTCGGCGAGCACCTCCCACTCGCGGACGCGTTCCTCGCCCCGGATTTTCGAGGCTCTGTTGAGCACCGCCCGGGCCGGCAGTGCCGACTCGACGATGGCGTCGGCGAGTGCCCGCGCACGCTCGGGGTCGTCCTCGTCGACGATGACGAGGTCGCCCAGGCGCTCGTAGGACGGCTCGAAGCCGAGGATGTCGGCGGGCATCGTCTCTGTCTCCCGGGCCGGCAGCTCGCGGTACACCACCTCGAACTCGCCGGGGACGGCACCGGCGTCCACGACCGGGACGTACAGCCAGCCGTCATCGGCGACGATTTCGTGGCCGCTGTCCACGAGGTCCGCCTCGGCCAGGCGCGCCCGGGTCCCCTCGCCAGCCTCGCGCTCCACCCGGACGCAGGGTACCGACATATTCCCTACTCCGGGACCGCTCGGAGTAAGCGTGACGCTCCGGGACCTCCGCCGCACCCTTTAACCGCCCCTCGCTCCGAGTTGGGCCATGCTCACTTTCGTCGGCCTGGGGCTCTACGACGAGCGCTCGATCTCTCTCCGGGGTCGCGAGGCCATCGCCGACGCGGACAGCGTCTTCGCGGAGTTCTACACCAGCAAGCTCGCCGGCGCCACGGTCGCCGACATCGAGGCGGCCCACGGCGTCGACATCGAAGTCCGCGACCGGGCCGGTGTCGAACAGCATCCCGACCCCATCCTGAAGGCTGCCCGCGACGGCCACGCGGCGTTTCTCGTCGCCGGCGACCCGATGATATCGACGACGCACGTCGACCTCCGGTTGCGCGCCCACGAACGGGACGTCGAGACGCGAGTGATCCACGGCACGACCGCACAGACCGCGGCGAGTT
This sequence comes from Haloarculaceae archaeon, assembly GCA_018609945.1. Taxonomy (GTDB): domain Archaea; phylum Halobacteriota; class Halobacteria; order Halobacteriales; family Haloarculaceae; genus SW-9-67-25. The sequence goes on from JAHENO010000307.1 coordinate 3,054, forward strand.
CGCTGACGGGCCTCCAGAACTACCGGTTCGGGAAGGCAACGACGCTCCCGTTCGAACGCTCCCACGGCGGCGACGGCGTGCCCGGGAGCGTCCTCGAGACGATCGCTGCCAACCGAGAGCGCGGTCTCCACACGCTGGTCTACCTCGACATCGACCGCGAGGCCGACGACTACATGACCAGCGACGGTGCGGCCCAGCGCCTCGTCGAGGCGGGCGAGACGGGGCTGGCCGTCGTCGTCGGCCAGGCGGGCAGCGACGACCCGACCGTCGTGGCCGACTGCCTCCCGGCGCTTCGCGAGCGGTCGTTCGGTCCACCGCTCCACCTGCTCGTCCTCCCGGGGGAGTTGCACCCCATCGAGCGCGACGCACTCCGGGCTCTCGCCGGGGCGCCCGAGAACGCACTAGAGTGAATCAGTCGCCCGGGTTCGGCTCCCCGCGGTCGCTTTCCTCGGGGAGATCGAAGGCGGCCGCGAGGTCGTACTCCCGGCCGGTCGCCAGGTAGAGGACGTCCTCGATGACCACGAGCACCTCGGGGAGTTCGCGGACGACCAGCCACGTGATGACCACGAGCGCGACCACCGACGCGCTCTGTGCGATGATGCGGTCCGAGACGATGTAGGATACCATATACCCCTCCTGGAGACCGAACAGCCCCATCACGACGTCGGGGAAGACGTGGGTCATCTGGTTGCCGAACGTGACGCCGATGAAGACGTTCCGGACGAGGTTGAGCGCGTAGATGATGGGGATAGAAACCGCGAACGCGCGGAGTTTGCGGCGGACGGGTGCCGGCACGGCACCGATCAGTCCGACGAAAATCGCCATGCTCCCGACGCCGGTACAGGCGAGGGCGATGTTGTACGTGATCGGGATGTCGCCGTTGTAGAACGCGAACGTGCTCTCGTATGGGTAGGTCTTCTGTGCGATCCGGAGCGTCTCGCCGGACTGGGACTCGATGGTCAGACCGCCGACGACCTCCGGGTGGAAGCCCAGCAGATTCATCAACAGTTCCGTGTGGACCGTCACCATCTCGATGAGCGGCCGGCGGACTGCGTCGAGGGCCATGAACGGAAAATAGAACAGTCCCATGAGAGCCACAGCACGCGAGAGGATGAACAGCGAATCCCGGCCGCGCGCGAGGACGTATCCGACGTACAGTGACAGCGGGACAGCGACGATACTCCCGAGGCCCTCGATGACGCTGCGCTGTTCGAGGATGAAGTAGGGGACCAGCGCCAGCCAGAAGAGCCCGAAGACTGCCCAGGCAGCGACGAGGAGCGGGCGGGCACGGTCGCGGTCGTGGGCCGCGAGCAGGGAGCCGGCGACGAACAGCGCCACTGCGAGCCAGCCCAGCGACTCGGAGTTGCCGGCCATCCACTCCACGACCGCGGCGGCTGGCACGACCATTCCCTCGCGAGTACGCCGATAGCGACCATATGTCTTGTCGTTGGTGCCGGGGACCGCACACGACCGCCGGCCGAACCGACACCCTCAATCGAGCCGCCGACCTACGACGCGGCGTGCAGGTGGTCGGCTACGAGACGGCGGCGGGCGGCGAGACGGACCAGGCCGCGCTGGTCATCGCCACCGACGGGACGGTCAGCCGCGAACCGCTCGGTCCCGGACACGACCTCTCCTACGCGCTCGGCGAGCGCCACTGTGCCGGCACCGTCGAGGGCGACCGTCACGTCGCGTGTTCCCGCTCGAAGGCCCCCTACTGCGAGCAACACACCTCCCGGTGGGCCTGCGCCCGCTGTCGTGGCGACTGTGACCTTCCACTGGAGAGTTGCCGGGAGGAACACGCCGTCTACCTCGCGGCGTTCGCGCCGGCGACGTTCAAGGTCGGCGTCACGCGCTCGTGGCGGCTGGAGACGCGCCTGCGCGAGCAGGGCGCCGACCGCGCGGCCCACCTCCGGACGGTCGCGGACGGCCGCATCGCACGGCAGATCGAGGCCGACATCGCCGCGACGGTGGGCGACCGCGTGCGCGTTCCCGCGAAAGTGCGCGGCCTCCACCGGTCGGTCGACGAGGAGGCCTGGGAATCGCTACTCGGGGGGTTCGACCCGCTCGCGACCTACAGCTTCGAGTACGGGCTGGCGCTGGCGGACCGGCCGATGGCCGAGACGCTCGCGACCGGAACCGTCCGCGGGACCCAGGGGCGGGTGCTCGTACTCGACCGCGAGGGGGGCACCTACGCCGTCGACATGCGCGACCTGGTCGGGTACGAACTCCGGGCGGGCGAACCCGACAGGAATCTCCAGTCGAGCCTCGCCGCATTCGAGTGACCGGCACGGCCAGCAACCTACTTGACTGCGGGGACCCAGGCGGCCGTATGGACGGAGAGACCGCAGTCGTCACGGGGGCGAGCCGTGGCATCGGCGCGGCCGTCGCTCGCCGCTTTGCCGAGGACGGTGGACACGTCGTCATCTGTGCCCGCGACGCCGACGACCTGGCGGCGGTCGCGGCCGACATCCGCGCCGAGGGCGGCACCGTCACGACAGTGCGCGCAGACGTCCGCGACGAGTTCGACGTCGAACGGCTGATGGAACGCGCCGCCCGCGCGGGCCATGGCATCGACACCGTGGTCGCCAACGCCGGGGTCTATCACGGTCCACCCGGCGAGACGCCGCTCCCCGGGGAGTCGTATGCGGCCGTCGACGACCACCTCCGGACCAACGTCCGCGGCGTCTTTGCGACCGTCCGCGAGGCGGTCCCGCACCTGGCCCCGGAGGCGCGCGTGCTCGTCACCTCCGGCCGGGTCGCCCGCGAACCGAAGCCGGGCTACGGTTCCTACGCCGTCTCGAAGGCGGCTGCCGAGGCCGTCGCCGGACAGTTTGCCGCCACGCTCGACTCTCCTGTGGGCGTGGTCGATCCCGGACAGGTCGCCACCGGTCTCGCAGGCGGGAACGGTTTCGATCCCGCCGACGTCGCCGAGCAGTTCCTCTGGGCCGCCCGCGAGGCCGACCCGGACGCCGTCGACGGTGCCGTCCTCGACCGCCGGGACTGGCGCGAGGCGACCCGATAGACCGGTACGCTTATTAACTTCACCGGATTTGTTAATAATACGATGGGGAGTAACGCAGTCGCACGGCTCAACAGGACGGTGCGAGGCGTCTCGTCGGTCGGGATCGCCGGGACCGTGCTGTTGGTCGCACTCTCGGGGCTGGCGGCCATGGCGGGACTGCGAAAGGTACTCGTCATCTCGTGGGTGGCCTTCGGGGCGATGGCCGCCGGGGCCGCGCTGGGGCAGGCCGCCTCGACGTCGTACCCGCGGCGGCTCGTGTGGGGCTACGGGCTGGCGAGCGGCGCGATGGTCACGAGTTCGGCCGTGTTCCTGCTCCCGCAGGCGATCGGGCTGGCGCCCCGCGTCGGCGGCTTCGGGGTCGCCGCCGGTCTCCTGGTGGGCTACGGCGCACACGTCGTCGGGCACCGTCTCGGCCACGTCGACGTCGATCTGGACCTGACCGCCGCTCAGATCACCGCCCACGCCCTCGCGGCGGGGCTGATCATCGGACTGGTCTACACGTCGATGCCGGCACTCAGCCTCCTGCTGGGACTGGCAATCGTCTCGCACAAGGGTCCGGCCGGGTACGCCGCCGCACACCGACTCCGGGAGGCGAACAAGCCCGTCTCGGCGCTGCTGTTGCCGGCGGCGGCGGTCGGGATCACCGCCCTCCCCGCCGCGCTCCTGACGGTGCCCGAGGTTGTCGCGGTCAACGCCGCTATCTTCGGGTTCGCCGCCGGCGTCTTCCTGCACGTCGCGATGGACTTCTTGCCATCCTGTGAGGTCGGCGGCGAGGTCGACGAGGTGTGTTCGCTCTCCGAGCAGTCACACGCCCTCCTGGATCAGTTGCGGGTTCACGCCGTCGCGAGCACGCTGCTCGGTGGGTTCGCGGTCTTTCTGGGCTGGCTACTCGTCTAGAGTTCCCGGCGCGTCTCGGGGTCGTCCAGGTCCCAGAGCACCGCCGGCAGGAACGCGTCGAGGTGCTCGATCACCCGTCGCTCGCTGACGTTCAGCCCGTCGCAGTGCTCGTGGGCCTCCTCGCGGACCGAGACGTGGATGTCCCCGCCCTCGCGGCCCGTCAGGTCGCCCGGGGCGACGGTCACCTCCAGCGGGAACACCGAACACCGTGCGGGCTTCCAGTCGTGTTCGGCGTGCAGGGCACACAGGCCGTCATCGCGGAGGAAAAAGCAGGCCTGGCCGTCGACGTCGACGTGTTCCTCGCGGTCTTTCGGCTCACGGCGCACGAAATCCTCGTCCCGGACCTCGGTGGTCGCCTCCGAAAGCGAGGCACACTCCGCGAGTTGCAGGAAGTCCGGCTCGTAGAGCATGACGCCGTGGTGACAGCACCAGGTGCACTCCTCGACGCACTCGAAGGTCAGCGAGGGGTCGAAGTCCACGACCGCCTCCTTGCCCGGGTGGACCTCGACGACGCTGCCCTCGCGGGGGTCGGCCCCGCCGGTGCCGTCGGTGTCGGTGGACACGCCTCTCGGTTGGTCGGCGACCCGGAAAAACGTCGCGTTCGCCGCAGTCAGTTGTACTCGCGCCAGCGATAGCCGCACTCTTTGCACTTGAAGAAGCGTGTCGGCGGTTCGTCGGCGGAGGCGGTCTGCTTGATGGTGTACCAGGCCTCGCCGTGGCCACACTCCTCGCAGGTGACGTCGTCGGCGGTCGGCTTGCCCTCGAAGTCGGCGCCTTCCTCGGTTTCGATGACCTCGTCGCCGGTCTGCTCGTCGGTGCTGACGAAGTCGGCGGCGCGTTCTTGGTCCTTGGGAACGCGAGCCCCGCATGACGAGCAGACCATCTCGTCGCCGTCGGCGTGCATCAGGGAGCCACAGTCGTCGCAGAATTGCATGGGTCTCACCGGCTGCCGTTCTCGATGCGGTCGACGGCCTCGCGGATGTCGGCTGCCTCCTCGATGGATTCCTTGATTTTCTCGCGGCGACGGACGTCCGCCGCGGTGGCGTCGTAGGCGCGGACGTACTCCGCCCGGGAGTGTTCGTCGAACGCGTGGCGGATGGCGAAGTAGCCGTCCGGGACGATCGCGCCACAGACCTTGCACTCGACGCGGTCGTGTTCGGTGGCCTGGTGGACGAGAAGGTCTTCCACCTGGTCGAACGCGGCGTCGTCGCCCTCGATCGCACACTCCCAGAGCGCCATGTCGTCCGGAGTGAGACTGTCCGGAAATAAAAGGATTGCTCCGGGCGGTAGGCAGTGTTTACTGTGCCAACAGAGCGGGTAATCGGGTCGTGACCAGCACGAACGCCCCCGACTACCGGAAGTCCTGCTCGCTCACAGCGCTCGCGGGGACTGCGTCCGGGGGGATCGATAGTCTCGGGGTGTTTGTGCTGTCTGCACCATGCGAGGTTTCGGTATCTCTTTTCCGGACACGGCAGGATGGAAACCACTAACACCGGACCGCCGGTACAGGCCGTCAGTGACGGGTACGCGCGTCGACATGCACGTCAAGGTGCTGGACGAACGGGTCGCCGGGCGCGCGAAAGCACGCGGGCTGGACGTGCTGGTCTACGCGCCCCACTTCACGCGCTGGCCCGACATCCGCGAGCGGGCCGCCGCGTTCTCCGACGAGGAACTGCTCGTGGTGCCGGCCCGCGAACTGTTCACCGGTGACTGGCGCACCCGCCGGCACGTCCTCGCGCTCGACCTCGAGGCGCCGATCCCGGATTTCCTCACGCTCGGCGGGACGATGGACGAACTCACCAGCCAGGACGCGGTCGTCCTCGCGCCCCACCCCGGATTTCTGACGATCAGCCTCGGCCGCGAACAGATCGACCGCTACCGCGACCGCCTGGACGCCATCGAGGTGTACAATCCCAAGCACCTGCCGGCGGACAATCGCCGTGCCCGCGGCTTCGCCGAGGAGTTCGACCTGCCCGCGTTCACGTCCTCGTACGCCCACCTCCGCGGGACCGTCGGCGAGGCCTGGACGACCTTCGAGCGCGATATCACGAGCGCCGGGGACCTGCATGCGGTTCTGAGAGCGGGTGCCGACCGGACGATCGACCGCCGGCACGGTCCCGGCCACCACGTCAGGCGGGCCCTCGAGTTCGCCCACATCGGCTGGGAGAACTCCTGGAAGAAACTCGACCGCATGTACCTCTCGGGAACCGAACCCACCCATCCCACCCACGTCGCGTACGAGGGGCGGTTCGACGACATTCGCGTGTACTGACTGTGGCTCGGACGCCGACCGTGTGCACCCGGGCGCCCGGTCGCCGGGCGGCCCGCAGTCAGGCGATCCCGATGGCCTGCTGTGCCTCGACCACGAGCGGGCCGGCGTACGTCAACAGGAGGAACACCCCCGCCAGTTCGACCGCGGTGACGGTGATCGTCATCAGGTCGGCGTACTTGCTGTCGACGCGAATGCCGAAGGGCACGTCGAACTCGCGGCCCGAGAGGGGATAGAGGAGGGCAATCCCTCGCGTGGTCCCGAGCACGTCGAGCACGTAGTGGGTCGCCACCCCGAGCCAGACCCACTGGAGGTTCCCGAAGTAGAACGGGTACGCGAGGACGATCCCGAGGACCGGGAGATTGTGGAGCGTCTTGCGGTGCTTGCCGAACGCCGTATCGACGTCCGGAAAGAGCGCCCCGAGCACGACCGGCACGAACACCTCCGCGATGGTTCGCACCGTCTCGAGGTCGCCGGCGGGTTCGAGGAGGAAGCCGAGACCGATCGCCAGCAACACCGCGTTGAGCACGTGGCCGCGCTTGTTCATCGGCGAGTACCTCGGAGTGGTCCCGGTACAAAACTTGTCATTCCACCGCCTCGTGGAGGTCCCGGAGCGCCTGGCGGGCGGTCTGTTCGCGGACGGCCGCTCTGGACCCCTCGAACTCGTAGCGCCGGACGGTCGTCTCCGAGTCTTCGGACTCCCAGGGTGCAGCCTCGGCGACGGCGACGAAGGCAGTACCGACCGGGCGGTCGGACGTGCCGCCGTCCGGTCCCGCAATGGCTGCCGTCGCCAGTCCCCAGTCGGTCCGCGAGCGGTCGCGTGCCGCCCGCGCCATCGCCGCGACTGTCGGGCCGCTCACCGCTCCCGACTCGTCGAGCGTCTCGCGCGGGACCGCCAGCACTTCCCGCAACGAGTCGTAGCCGTACGTGACGTAGCCCCGGTCGAGGTAGTCGCTGGCGCCCGGCGGCGCGGTCAGCAGCGTGGCCACGAGGCCGCCGGTGGCTCCTTCCGCGACGGCGACTGTCTCGCCCGCGGCCCGGAGCGCGTCGGCGACCCGCGCCTCGACTGGCGGGTCCTCCGCGTATTCGTCCATGTCTACCCGTCGACGGCGCGGGACAAAAGCGACCCGGCGGCAATCCCAGGCTCGGAACACGCCCCGGAGATATCCCGCCCGGAGACGGAAAGAGACACGTACTCCCGCCCACATCCCGTGGTATGGACTACGAGACGCCGCAGTTCTTCCGCGTCATGGAGTACGCCGCGGACGCGGACCGCGACGTCGTCGACATGGTGAGCGGGAGCCCCGATTGGGAGCCCCCGGCGGCGTTGCGCGAGGGACTCCGGACCTACGCCGGGGCCGATCCCGCCGACTTCCAGTATCCCGCGAGTATCGGCCTCCGCGACCTTCGGGAGGAGATCGCACAGCGCCGCGGCGTCGACCGCCGACAGATTCTCATCACGAACGGCGCCGGCGAGGCCAATCACCTCGCGATGCTGGGCGGCCTGGAGACGATGCCAGGCGGGGAGATCCTGCTCGTCGACCCCGTCTACCCGTACTACGCCGGCCGGGCGAACTTCATCGGCGCCGACCTCTCGTTCGTCTCGGCTGCCGCGGACGGCCACCTCGATCCCGGGGACGTCCGCGCTGCCGCGAGCGACGAGACCGCCGTCATCGTCATCAACAGCCCGAACAACCCTTTCGGGGTGACATACGGCGCCGACACCGTCGAGGGGGTACTCGACGTCGCCGAGGAGTACGACGCCCTGCTGGTCAGCGACGAGGTGTACGACCACTTCGATTACACCGGGCGATTTTCTTCGGCGCTCTCGGTCGATTCGTCCAACCGCGTCGTGACAAACTCCTTCTCGAAGACGATGGCCATCACGGGGTGGCGGGTCGGCTATGCGGTCTTCCCGCAGGGCGGCGACGCGGCCGCGGAACTGCTCGACGACGCCCGCACGCGACACATGCTGACGAACGTGACCGGCTCCCGGCCCGCCCAGGCCGCCGTTCTGCACGCCCTCCGCAACACCGACCCGGAGTACTTCGAGCGCAACCGCGAGCGCCTGCGCGAGCGCATCGCCACTTTCACCGAGGCACTGGACGCGGCCGGCGCCGAGTACACACAGCCCGAGGGTGCCTTCTACGTGATGGCGCGCTTCCCGGACTTCCCGGGCACCTTCGAGAACGTCTTCCGGCTCGTCGACGAGGCCGGCGTCGCGGGGATGCCCGGCGAGACGTTCGGCACTTCTCGGGGAGACTGGCTGCGCTTCTCGCTGACGACCGACCGCGTCGCGGAGGGCGCCGACCGGCTGGCCGACTTCTTCGAGTGATCGAATCCGTGGGTTCAAACCGGAGGCCGCCCCAGGCACCGTGAATGGCTGACGCCGACGGCCTCGCCGACCACTGGCCCGACTATTTCCCCTTCGAGGAGCCCTACGAGAACCAGGCCGACGCCATCGAGTCGGCCATCCAGGCCGGCCGCGCGAACGGCTACCTCGCGATGGAGGGCCCCTGCGGGACCGGGAAGACGATGGCCGCCCTCGCGGCGGGCGCGGTGCTGGTCCGCCACGGCACCTACGAGCGGATGGTGGTCGTGACGCCGGTCAAACAGCAACTCCAGCAGTTCGTGGCCGACCTCCGGGCGATGAACGCCGGCCGCGAGGAGCCACTGCGTGGCGTCTCGCTCGTCGGCAAACGGGACCTCTGTCCGTACGGCCGCGAGGGGGTCTTCCCCGACGACGTCGGCACCCACGACCGGTGCGAGGACCTCCGCGAGTCGACCGCACGCCTGGTCGAGAGCGAGGGGGGCGACGGCGAGGCGGTAGCGACGGCTGCCGTCGGCGGCGCCGACGCCGACGACGCCTGGTGGGACCCGCAACTGGCCTCGAATCTCGCGAAACACGCCCGGCCGGACGCACCGGGCCAGCGCTCCCTCGGCGAGGACGCCCTCTCGACGGCTGGCGCGACCAGTCCGTACCGGCGCGAACAGCCCACCGCACCCGAGTCGATGGTCGAGGGCGACCCGCCGCTGTATTGCCCGTTCGAGGCCGACTGGTACGCCCGCAACAGAGGTTCGCCCGTCGACTTTGCCGCGGGCGACCGCGGCGTGCTCACCCCCGAGGAGTACCTGCCGGCGGCCGTCGAGCGGGGCACCTGTCCCCACCGCGTGATGGGCGTCCTGCTCGAAGCGGCCGATGTCGTGATCGGCAACTACAACCACCTGTTCGACCCCGATTCGCGGCCCTTGCTCGCCTCGATTCTCGACGAGGACACGTTCGTGGTCGTCGACGAGGCCCACCGCCTCGAGGAGCGCGTTCGGGACCTGCTCTCGGACCGGGTCGGCCGGGCGACGCTCAAGCGGGCGCGAAACGACTGTGCGACGCTGCTGACCCGTGCCCGGCAATCCCGCGACCACAGGGCGCAGGTCGACGAACTGCTCGCGAGCCGCGAGGTGCCCCTGGCGGCAGTCGAGCGCGCGCGGGACTTCTACGACGACGTTCTCGAATGGCTGGACGACCGTGTCGCCACGTACCTCGATTCGGAGTTCGGCCGCGCGTGGCGGGCCGGCGAGACGGGCGCGCTGCCGGACCGCCAGGTGGAGGTCCCGCTCCGTGACCCCGCGGCTGTCGAGACCGACGACCTGACCGAGTGGGCCGAGGCGGCTGGCTACACCGGTGACCTCTGGCGGTCGCTGTCGACGGTTGGCGCCGCAGTCGAGGAGGTCATCGACGAACTGGGACTGGCGCGCACCCCCGTCTGTGCCGCGGTGGGGGTCGTCGTGGGTCGGTGGTGGGAGCGCGACCACGCGAGCTACCTCCGCGAAATCGAACTCGACTACTCGCCGGCCGACGAGCACGGCGTCGAGGAGCCCTGGCAGGCACAGTACACCGCGGGGCTGGTGCTCTTCGAGTGTATGCCCGGCGAGACGCTCCGGGAGATATTCGACGGGCTCGGCGGGGGCGTGCTGATGAGTGCCACGCTCGAACCGCTCGACGTGTTCGCGGAGGTGGCGGGGCTTTCGGCGCTCCGGTCGGGCGGCCGGCCGGTCGTCGAGCGGTCCTACGGACTGTCCTTTCCGCCCGAGAACCGCGCGAGCTGGCTGGTCGACGCGACGCCGTTCACGGCACGCAACCGCGGGGACCCCGACGAGAACGCCGACCCTGAGACGTGGAACCGTACCCGCGACGAGTACGCCCACGCCCTGCGGACGCTGGCACGCTCGCCGGGGAACGTCCTGCTGGCGATGCCGAACTACCGGGAGGCGCGCTGGGCCGGCGAGTACCTCGCGGACGTCGTCGAGAAGCCGGTGCTCGTCGACGAGAGTTCGAGCAACGAGGCCACCGAGCAGTTGAAGCGCCGTTTTTTCGACGGCGAGGGGAAGGTACTGGTCACGAGCACCCGCGGCACCCTCACGGAGGGCGTCGACTACGACGGCGACAAACTCCACTGCTGTGGCGTGGTGGGCGTGCCGCTGGTCAACATCGGCTCGCCGCGCGTGCGGGCGGTGCGCCGCGCCTACGCCGACGCCTTCGGCGCGGACCGTGCCTTCGAGTACGCCCTGACTGTCCCCGCGGTCCGGCGTGCCAGGCAGGCCATCGGTCGAGTGGTCCGGGGCCCGGGGGAAGTCGGCGTGCGCGCGCTCGTCGGCCGGCGCTACGCCCCCGGCGAGCGCCACAGCGTCCACACGTACCTCTCGCCGGCCGAGCGCGAGGAGTTCCTCCGGCTGACGCCCGAGTTCCTGTCCGGAAAACTGGCCGAGTTCTGGGACGAACACGGCCGGCCGTTCGGGTGAGGGCCGGTTAGGGGTTTACGCCAGAGTCTTTCCCGGTCCCGGTTCCGCTGGGCTGCGGCAAAAGGCGGGGTTGTCAAAAGACATTTTAGGGCTGGTGAAAGCGTTGGGAGTGATGCCGGTCTGTCAAAACTGCGGCGGGTTCGTCACTGAACGGTACGTCCGCGTGTTCACACCGGAGGAACACGAGGGTCCTCGCGTCTGTCCGAACTGCGAGGACAAACTGCGGGACGGTGCCGACGTCCGGGAGGCGCGGTCCTCGCGCACGTAGCGGTCCGGGTTTCGACGGGTACACAATCCCGCGGTCGCTACGGGCGGACATGGATATCGAAGTCGAACCCGTCGAGGACGTGGACGACGCCGCAGTCCCCGCGGGAGTCGACGCCCCCGAGTACGTCCTCTACGGGGGGAAGGGCGGCGTGGGGAAGACGACGATGGCGGCCGCGACGGCGCTCGCGAGCGCCCGCGGCGGGACGCCGACGCTCGTCGTCTCGACCGACCCCGCCCACTCGCTGTCGGACACCCTCGAGACGGGGGTTCCGGCCGAACCCGATCGGATCCGGGAGGACATCCCGCTGTTCGCGGCCGAGATAGACCCAGAGGACGCCCTCGCCGGCGGTCCCTTCGGGAGCATGACCGGGGCGGACGACGCCGACGGCGGGAGCAATCCCCTGGCCGGTCTGCTCGGCGGCGACGCGGCCAACCCGCTGGGGAGTTCGATGCCCGGGTCGGACGAGGCTGCGGCCATCCGCCTCCTGCTGGAGTACATGGACGACCCCCGCTTCGAGCGGGTGGTCGTCGACACCGCGCCGACCGGCCACACCCTGCGCCTGCTGGAACTGCCGGAGATGCTCGACTCGATGGTCGGGAAACTCCTCACGCTGCGCGAGCGGATGGGCGGGATGCTCGACGGCCTCCTCGGGAGCGAGGAGCAACAGGAGGAGGGTATCGCTTCTCTCCGGGAGTTCTCGGACCGCATCGAGCGGTTCCGCACCGTCTTGCGCGACCCGGACCGGACGGACTTCCGTGTCGTGCTCGTCCCCGAGGAGCTGAGCGTCGTTGAAGCCGAGCGACTGCTCGACCGCCTCGCCGAGTTCGGCGTCCCCGTCGGGACAGTCGTGGTCAACCGCGTCATGCAGGACCCCGACGAGGTGGCAGACGTCGACGCCGACTTCGTCGCACCCAACCACGTCGACTGCGAGTTCTGCAAGCGCCGCTGGCAGGTCCAGCAGGGCGCACTCCGGCGCTCGCAGGACCTCTTCCGGGGCCACGAGGTCCGTCGCGTGCCCCTCTTTGCCGAGGAAGTCCGGGGCGAGCGCCTCCTCCGGGTGGTTGCGGCCTGTCTGGAAGCACAGTGACTGTCGACAGCGAGTGGCTTCAAGTCTCGACTTGTGAGTTCACTCCTCCAGTCAACCACAGAGACACCCGTGCTCTGACAGAAATGGCGTGCAAGACTTAGAGGATAGATTCAGCGCTTACTTCCTGGTGGACGGAGGATTGCTATTCCGGCGGCCCTGCACGAATCGTCTCCAGGGTCTCAGTGTGCGTTGCCGCTGGGTCGAGCCGCTCACTGAGCAGCCAAGTTGCGCCCAGCTTTCTGCACACCTCACGGAACTTACTGGGAGCGTGGTAGGTCGGCAGGATGATCTCTCCGAGTTCATCAGCGACATCTTTGTAGTAATGTAGCATCTCCTGCACTTCCTCTTCATTCGACCGCTATCTGGCGATTGCTTCCTGAATGTGGTCTGGCAACTCGTCATGGTTGGTGTCGGGGGAAGCGTCGATCAACGAAGGCCAGTTCGGCGCGATCCCGTCCCATCGTGCTCCTCTGTGGAAAGCCGCTTTGAATGGCCACCACCCACCGATGACGATCGGAATGCGGGGCTGCTGAATAGGCGTAGGGAGCATCACCGCCTCATTAATTGTGTAGTGGTCGCCGTCATAGCTGAATGGCTCCCCGTGCCAGAGTCCCGCGATGATGTCCAGGGCTTCGTCGAACGCCTCACCCAACTTCTGCTGGTCGTACTCGCGCCCGAAGTGGGTGAAGTCGGGCCCAGTTCCCAGCCCGGTACCCAGCAGCACCCGGCCGTCCGAGAGCTGGTCGAGGGTTGCCAGGTTGCGGGCGAGTTGCCAGGGCTGGCGGCGCGGCACGGGCGTGATCCAAGTTCCGAGCGTGATCTGCTCTGTGCGAGTGGCGATGCCTGCCAACGTAATCACGGATCGGCCGCTGGTTCGTACTCGTCGGGATTAGCGGTGAACGGCCAAATCAAGTGGTCGTAGAGGAAGACGCCGTCCCACCCAGCCTCCTCAGCAGCCGCCGCGTACTCGACCAGCAGTCCGGGATCCGCCAGTTCGGCCACACTCGGAACGACCAGCCCGTGTTCGAGGCCGGTCTCGTCTGATCGTGTTGGCGACATCGTCTGTCGTTCGTATGTAAAAAATAGTGTTAAATTTTAGCATGGCTAAGAGCTGCCGAATCTTGGACAGCATGATGGGTATGCGCAGTCCATCTTGCACGGCTCAAAATATATACCTGCTATTCGACAGTTGTGAGAACGGATCGGGATTCACAATTCACGGTTGAAACACCAGTAAGCCGTGCTGGATCACTCGTCGTCCGTCGGAAGCAGGGCACCACAGTTCCCACAGTACGTAAAATCGGGTGCGTTGTCCGTGCCACAGTCCGGACAGCGTCCCGGCACTGGCTCCGGGTCTCCGCCGGCCCTGTCGTCGCCGGTCATCCCGCCGACCAGCCCCCACATTCTGGGCCGCTGTTCCCGGAAATACGAGCGCTCGTCTTCGTATGCCTCCTCCCGGCGGCCCGGCAACCTGGGGACAAAGTAGATGAATATCAGCAGCAGGAAACCCACACCGATCAAGAACTCCGGGTCCATGTGGCTAGTTGGCACATGTGCAGTCTTATGTTTTCTTTTCTCGGCTGCGCCGTGCAGTGGCGTCGCGCTTCTTGCCCGACGGTTCACCGAGATTCGGGCCAAACTGTTTGCGCCGGAGTTTTAGGGTCCGGCCGACGAATCTCCGGGTATGAACGTACTGGTCGTCGGCGGAACCGGCTTCATCGGACAGCACCTGTGTGCCGAGCTCGACGAGCAGGGCCACGACGTGACCGCCCTCTCCCGGGACCCGGACCCGTCGAACCTGCCCGACGGCGTCGAGACGGCGATGGGCGACGTGACAGCCTACGATTCCATCAGGGAACACTTCGACGGGCAGGACGCCGTCGTCTACCTGGTCGCGCTCTCGCCGCTGTTCGAACCCGAGGGGGGCAACGAGCGCCACGACGAGATCCACCGCGGCGGGGCCGAGAACTGCGTGAACGCCGCCGAGGAGGCCGGCGTCGACCGGTTCGTCCACATGAGTGCTCTCGGTGCCGACCCCGACGGGCCGACCCACTACATCCGGGCGAAGGGCCGGGCCGAGCGGCTGGTTCGGGACTCCGACCTCGACTGGGTGGTGTTCCGCCCCTCGGTCGTCTTCGGCGAGGGCGGCGAGTTCGTCTACTTCACCAAACGCCTCAAGAAACTGTTCGCGCCGGGGCTCCCGGTCTATCCGCTCCCCGGCGGCGGGCGGAAGACGCGCTTCCAGCCGGTGTGGGTCGGTGACCTGGTCCCGATGCTGGTCGCGGCCATAGAGGAGGAGGACCACGTCGGCGAGGTCTACGAGGTCGGTGGTCCCGAGGTGCTGACACTCCGGGAGATTACCCGCCTCGTCTACGACGCCGAGGGCAAGTCCGTGTCCATCGTCCCGCTGCCGATGGCGCTTGCCGGCGTCGGGCTGAAGACGCTGAGCGCCGTCCCCGGGTTCCCGATGGGCGGAGACCAGTACCGCTCGTTGCAGTTCGACAACACGACCGACGACAACGACGTCGCCGCGTTCGGGGTCCAGCCCGACGAATTGCGGACGCTGGCCGACTACCTCGGGGTGGCGTGACAGTCGGGGAGCGGACTCGGCTTCCGAAACCAGGCAACAGGGCGGGGCTCCCGGCGGAGAACCGATCATCTCCTGGATCCGACGGGACCTGCCGTTCTAACGATTGATAGCTGGGCAAAAAGCTTATGGATGCGTTGGTATACCTACCTTTTATAACGCATGCAACTCGCGATGATCGGTTTCGGGCAGGCCGGCGGGAAAATCGTCGACAAGTTCCTGGAATACGACCAGCAGACAGGTAGCGGCATCGTGCGGTCGGCGGTCGCAGTCAATACCGCCAAGGCCGATCTGCTGGGTCTGGAACGTATTCCCGAAGAGAACCGGGTCCTGATCGGGCAGGCCCGGGTGAAGGGACACGGCGTCGGGGCCGACAACGAACTCGGTGCGGAGATCGCCGAGGAAGACATCGACGAGGTCCAGGGGGCGATCGACAACATCCCCGTCCACGAGATCGAC
>JAHENO010000308.1 GCA_018609945.1 Haloarculaceae archaeon
CAGTACGGCGCGACCCCGGCCATCTGGGTCGGCGAGATGCTCGCCATCCTCCCGGTGAGCCTCGCGAACGCCTTCTTTTTCCACCGGTTCGCACACGGGCTGGATGTACGGAAGGCCCACTACGCCGCAGCCGCGATCTTCACGTTCTTCGCGCTCGACACCCTCCTCGCGGTGACGACAGGGTTCTCTGTCTGGGAAACGGCCGTGGGCACCGTCGCCGAGGTGGTACTGGCAGTTGTCACGTGATAATGACTGCTGTAGTTCATTGCCGGATCGACCGCACGACGTCGTGCGGTCGACCTGGAAAATAGCTACAGCAGTCATTATGAGGCGGTGTCGGTGTCTGATCCGTGACCGGCCCCGAGACGTGGGCAGACGGGACGGAGCGCCGTCGGAACGCCCGCGCGGTTCGGGAATCCAGGTCGATACCCCCGATCGTGACGCCATCCTGGGTCAGCGGACCCGGGACGGGCGTCGAGAAACCCCACCTACTTAAAAAGAGAGCCGAACGGGTTCATGAGATTCCCAGCCACCGAGAAGCCTAATTACGGTTAATACCAGTGGGAAAAAATACACGAGTGGAGAGAGACAGACAAATGTTCGAAACGACGCGTCGCCGCGTACTCGGGGCGATCGGTCTCGGTGGAACAGCCACGCTGGCAGGGTGTCCAGCCGAAAGCCCACAGGCAGACGGGGATGCACAGGCCCAGCAGAACACTGCAACGTCCGAAACGGTGACCGAAGCACCCAAGCAGGTCGACGTCGACCAGATCGCCGGCGATCCGACGGATATCCCGGACCCCGTCGATTGGGACGAGCCGCGGACCCACGAGATCTCGTTGACCTACTCGGAGCACACGGCGGAGATCGAGCCAGGAGTCACGTTCGACTTCATGACCTTCGACGGGCAGGTGCCCGGTCCGATGGTTCGGGTGCGCCAGGGTGATACGGTCGAACTGACCGTCCAGAACGAGGGCGACCTCCCGCACAACGTCGATTTCCACGCGGTCTACGGGACCGGCGGCGGGTCGGTCGCGACGACTGCCAACCCCGGCGAGGAGAACGCGCTGAAGTTCCGGGCCGACTACCCCGGCGCGTACATCTACCACTGTGCGGTCCCGAACCTGGACATGCACATCAGCGCCGGCATGTTCGGGATGATCGTCGTCGAGCCCGAGCAGGGGCTGCCGGACGTCGACCAGGAGCTGTACTTCGGACAACACGAAGTCTACACGGACAAGGAGACCGGCGCCGAGGGACACCACTCGTTCAACATGGACGCGATGGCGCGCGAGGACCCTACCTACGTCCTCCTGAACGGCGAGAAGTACGCCTGGGCGGCCGCCGCGCGCGGCCCTATCGAGGTCGACCAGGGCGACACCGTCCGGGTGTTCCTCGTGACGGGCGGCCCGAACTACTCCAGTAACTTCCACGCAATCGGGAACGTCTGGAGCCGGGCCTACCGCGACGGCGGAGTGCCCAGCGACGAGGACCCCGCGGCCTACGCGGACAAGAATATCCAGACCGGGAAGGTCCCGCCGGGCAGTTGCTGGATCGGCGAGATGGAGACGCCGGTGCCCGAACGCATCAAGCTGGTCGACCACGCACTCAGCCGGGTCGTCCGGAAGGGACTGCTGGCGGAAGTGGACGTCGTCGGGAGCGAAGACGAGGACATCTACGACCCCGACTTCCAGGGCTCCAGTCACGAGGGACCGCAGTACGGCGGCTGACCGACCAGGTCTTCTCCACTCGCTTCCGAGCGGCGTCATCACGCCATCCGCTGGTGTAACCGGGCGTGGACACGAACGGACCGGCGAGTCGCGGCGTTCCCAAAACCGGAGTCGAGCCGAACGTGTTCGCGAGCAGGAACAGTGATATTGCGGGCGACGGACCAAACGGGAACTCGATGGAGGGTATAGCGTGAGTACGGCGACGATATCCCGGTGGGCGAGGCGGTTTCTCGTCGTGAGTGCCGTTTTTCTGGTCGCTGCGCTGGTCGCCACACTGCTGGGGGCGCCCCGGCGCGTCGAGGTGATCCTCGGGCTCCAGGGGTTCGTGCTCACGACGGTGTCCGGAAAGGCCTACTCGCTGATCCCGTCGTACTTCGAGCGGTCGCTGGCGTGGCCCGGGGCGCTGGCGGTCCACCTGCCCCTGACCGTGCTCGGAGTCACCACGCTGGCGGTGGCGGCGGCGAACGCCGGTCCGGCGTGGCTCGACGCTGCCGGCGCGCTCGCGTGGTGTCTCGGCGTCGCGGTGTTTCTCGTGACGATTCTCGCGACCATCCGGGACAATCTCACCGGGAGCGAGACGGCGACCGGCGGGACGGAGACCGACCGCCAGTGGGTCGATCGCTTCGCGAACGCGTTCGTCCCGGTGGCGCTCGCCTACCTCGTGGCCGGCTCCTACGAACTGCTCGCGGGCACGACCGGCCTCCCGGTGCTGCTCGATGGGACGTATCCGCGGGTCGCACACCTTCTCGCGGCTGGCTTCGCGCTCCTCCTGCTGTTCGCTGTCGGATACCGTCTGCTGCCCCGCTTTCTGTCGGTCCCGACGCCGGGCCGCCTGGCGATGGTCGTGTTGCCACTCGGGGCGGTCGGCCCCGCGCTGGTCGCGTGGGGATTGCCCGCGGGGCCAGTCATGCACGCCGGAGCCGGCGCACTGGTGATTGCGGTGTCCGGGTTCGCAGCCTCGTATGCCCTGCTCCTCTCCCGGACGGAGAAATCCAGGGCCGGGTTCTACGGGCCCCTCGCTGGAGTGGGGCTCGGGCTCGTCGGCGTCGCGCTCGGTGCCTGGTTCGCTCTGGAGGGTATCTCTGGAGCGCTGAGTAGAGCGCACCTGCGAGTCAACGTGTTCGGATTGCTCGGCACGACCATCGTCGGAGTCGTCTACCAGTTCTATCCCCCTGCCGTAGGTCGCTGGCCCGGTGCCGGCGACCGAACTGCACTCGCGACCATCGGATTGCTGGCGGCCGGCGTCGGACTCTCCGCGCTGGGTGCAGTCCTCTCCGGAGCCATCGAGACAGGTGGGCTCGCGATCGCGACCGTCGGCGCAGTCGGGTACCTGTACCTCCTCGCCGGGTCGATCCACGGGCAGCTGTCGAGGCGGTGATCCGCGGAGACGGTTCGACCACGGCGAACATCATCGGGAGAAATCACACCAGGACTCACCCAACACATACCGATATGAGTGAGGGTAGTATACCTGACCCCGATCGACGACTAGATGTCCGGGAGATAGCGGGAGAGCCCTTCGGACCTATCATGGAGGAACTCGACGCATTACAGCGAGGGGAGCGCCTGCTGTTGATAAATAGTTTCGACCCCGAACCCCTCTACGATGTCCTCGACGAACGAGGGTTCGAAACCGAAACCACTCGCGTCGACGACGCGGAGTGGCACATCGTTATCGAACACACCGATTGACCGGCCACCCGGGTTGCACTGTGGTCCACAAGAATCTGAAGCCCCGTTCGGTCAGGGTTGACCGCCGGTCTGTCGGGGATGACCTCCGGCGTCCGGGCGGGACGTTCCGGGACGGATCGCTCACAGTTCGCTTCTCAGGGACTGGCGGCCGATGCAGGTTGGCTCAGTTCCTCCGCGAACCGTTTGATGATCTTTCCCTCGGCACGGTGCAGTGTCTCGCTGGCGGTCGACTTGGCGATGTCCAGTCGGTCGGCCAGTTCGGTCAGCGAGCAGTCACGGGGCGTGTCGTAGTAGCCAGCGTCGATCGCGGTCAGTACGATCCGCCGCTGGCGATCGGTCAACAGTTGCTGTTCGCTCAATTGCTGCTGGACGTACTCGACTGTAAAGGAGATGCCGAACGTCTCCAACTGCGAGCCCAGTTCAGAGAGTCGCTCACTCGGGGCGGTAACCTCCCAGACGGCCGTGCCGTCCTGCACCTCGAAGGGCATCTCCAGCGGCACACCGGAATCCCTCGCCGGCAGCAACAACAGCGGCATCGTCGTCTCGAACTGGACCAGCACGTCGTCGTCGGTCCCTTTCAGCAAATCGACTGATTCGACCTCCTCGTAGTCGTCCATCGCCTGGAGAACCAGTCCGGGGTCGGAGGTGGTGATCTCCGCGAGTGCGACTCCCGCCTGTTCGTCCGAGAGGGCAGCCAGAATCCTGAACTGGGCGTCCGGGTACTGCCGCGTCAGGTCCCCGATCCAGACCGACTCCGGAATCGTGAGGCGAAGTTTCGCGAGTGGCATGGATGAACATATTCGGGCCACGGTTGTATAAATATCCCCGAACATGATCGGGAAAGGGCACATCGGGCCGGTCCACGAACCGTGCGTATGGAGACGGTCTCGCTCGCTCGAACGATCGACGCCCCCGAGTCCGAAGTGCGGGACCTGGTGACCGACGTCGGGCCGTTCATGGAAGCCGCGGGATTCGACGAGGTGACCGTCGAGGGCGACATCGTCGAGATCACGAACCACGTCGGCTTGCTCACCATCGAACTGACGTTGCGGGTCCTCGACACCGACGACGTTCTCGCGTACGAACAGGTCGACGGAATCTTCGGGGAGATGGTGACCCGGTACACCATCGAAGAAGTCGCGGCTGGTGTGGAGATCGAAGCGACGACCGAATACGCACTGGACGTCGACCTGGTCGGGTCGCTCCTCGATAGCACGATCATCGCTCGCCAGCGCAGGAAGGAACTCTCGGCACAGTTCGATTACCTCCAGCAAGAGACTGCAGACGCGGAGACGACCGACTAGGGCTGGTGCCCGGTACAACCTCGATGGGACAGGTCAGGGGTACCCGAACAAATTCGGGGACGGTGACTTCGGTCCCTGCCGCCTCTGTTCACACGAAGATGAGCAGTTCTCACGAGCACGATCACGGGCACAGTGAGGCAGATCCAGTGACCGACCAGACGCACGATACGTCGTGGTCGGTCAACCTCGAAAAGCCACATCACGCCGGCGACATCGAACTCACCGTGTCGCAGGCCATGGACGCGATCGAACACACGGAACCGGGGAACCACGTGAATCTGGTCACGCACGGCGACAACGGCCATCCCTCCGAGTACCTCTACGACGCGCTCGAAGAACTGGCCGAAGACGCCGATATCACGTGGGAGTACATCGAGCAGTGTGGCTGTGGTGGACACGTGACCCGCGTGCACGTCTGACCACCGAGGGTGAAACTCCGATGCGACCGACCGAGATCGACACCACCGAGCGGCCGTTCGTGCTTATCTGGGAGGTGACACAGGCGTGCGAACTCGCCTGCAAGCACTGTCGAGCAGACGCCCGGCCCGAACGACACCCCGACGAACTCACCACGGACGAGGGGAAACGGCTCCTCGATGGAGCCCGTCAATTCGGGGACGGACAACTGGTGGTTCTCTCGGGGGGCGACCCGCTGTACCGGGAGGATACGTTCGAATTGATCGAGTACGGCATCGATCGCGGCCTCGAGATGACGCTGACCCCGAGCGGTACGTCGTCGCTGACGAGCGAGAGCGTCCGCAGACTCGCCGAGACGGGGCTCCGTCGACTGGCACTGAGTATCGACGGCGGGTCGGCGGACGCACACGACGGATTCCGCAAAGAGACAGGGAGCTTCGAGCAGACCCTCGCCGTCGCACGCGCTGCTCGGCGCGCCGAACTCCCGCTGCAGATCAACACGACCGTCTGTGCCGAAACCGTCGATCAACTGCCGGCGATCCGCGAGCTGGTTGCCGACCTCGACGCGGTACTCTGGTCGGTGTTTTTCCTGGTGCCCGTCGGACGGGGACGGGTGCTCGATCCCATCTCGCCGGACCGTGCAGAGCGCGTCATG
>JAHENO010000309.1 GCA_018609945.1 Haloarculaceae archaeon
CTCGATCCCTCCCGGGCGACGCAAGTAACGCAGGGAGCGAAGCGACCGAGTAACGCAGCGAGCCCCGGAGGGTGAGCCGAGCGAAGCGAGGCGAACGAAGTCGAGCGGCCGGGGGCTTTCTGGCTGTTCGTCGGCTCGAACCCAACCGAAAAGCATCGAATAGCCTCTGCGGTACGTGAATCAACCAGAACGAAGACGCGTCGGAGAATTACCGCGCGGTCGGTGAGGGGTCGTCGGGCATCGCGCGTTTGACCTGGAGGGCGGCGCTGGCGGCCAGTCCCATCGCGAGGTCGTCGCGCTGGGCGTCGTCGATTGCGGGGTCGTCGTCGGGTGCGTAGTCGGCGGAGACGACCGACCCGACCGGCGGCTGGACGGCGACGGTCGCCCGGGGGCCGCTGGCGTCGGACGTGATCTCGGAACCGACGACGAACTCGTCGGGGAGCAACTCGCGGGTGCGGGCGGCGACGCTGGTGAGGTCCCGACGGAGCGCCCGCCGCTGGTCGGGCGTCAGATCCTCGCGGGGGCCGGTGTCGTTGAAGGGAGCGTTTCCGTACATCGGATGTTCTGCACGGATAGGCGCCTGGGGCTTAAAAGTTCGCCGACTTCCCGACGAGCGGCCTGCTCTCCCCGTAGACCGCACAGACGACGGCGGCCGTGTGAGAGCCAGCCTCGGCGGGTGCCTCGCGGACCAGGACGTCCCGGTCGACGAACGACCACTCGCGGAGGTCCGTGCCCTGGTCGAGACCGGCTTCGATGGTCGTCCGGACCGCGTCGGGGTCGGTACCGCCGGCCTCGTAGAAGATGCCACGGCCTGACTCGTCGCGGGCCCACCCCAGACCGGCGACTGCCGGCCCCGATTCGTCGGGCCCGACCGTTCTCTGCCCCTGGACGACCGCCAGGCGGTTCCCGGCGGGACCCAGGTCGGGTGCCGTGCCGACGACTTCCAGCGGCGTGTCGGCGGGGATGACCGACGAGAGGATCACGAGGTTGTAGTTGTGGACGTCCGCACCCGCCAGCGCGGCGTCGTAGGCACTCGTCGCCGTGGGGCCGCTGCCGGTTCCCCACACGACCCTGATGGCGCTCATACTCCCCGTTGTGTCTCTGGCGTCAAGGTCGTTTCCTCTCGGAGACCACCGTCACCGAGCCTGCCAGACGCGCACACCATCGCCGGTTCCGGCACCGACCGCAATCCCACCGCCATCGAGTGTCACGCCGGTCAGGTTCGTCCGCAGGCTACTCTCCAGGGGAAGGCGCCACTCGATTGCCGCCCCGTCTGCGGTTCGATCCACGGCGCCGAGGTCGGTCCGGCGGGTCGTCGGCACGAGCAACTCCACGCGGCCGTCGCCGTCGAAATCCGCCGCGAGCGCGCCGTCGAGGTTCCGGGAGCCGTAGGTGTGCGACCGGAATCCTTGGAGCGTCGCGTCCACCGACAGTTCGCCGACTGTACCTCCGTCCGCGTCGAGCCGGTAGAACTCCAGCACGTGTTCGACGTGGGGTTTGCGTACGACGGCAAGCTCCGGCTGACCGTCGGGGCCGAAGGGTGCAACGGCGAGGGGGTGGCGCCACCCGCTGCCGTGGATGGGACCGGTGGCGAGACGCGTTCCGTCGGGCGCGAACGCGGCGATGCGGGCGCCGTCGGCGCTATCCGAGACGGGCACGAGCAACTCCCGGTCCCCGTCGCCGTCGAGGTCGGCCGCCAGGGGTGCCTGGGCCTCGAAGACCGCCGGAGCCTCGATTTCCTGGCGCGTCTCGACGGTTCCCCGGCTGTCGACGACCACCAGGCTCCCGCCCTCGATGGTATCCCCGAGGGCGCGGTGGCGGTACCGGTCGGTCGCGTCGCCCAGCAGCGCGTACCGGTCGTCGGAGACGCGGACGACGCGCCCGTCGGAGGGTGCGTCGACGGCGACGCGCTCGGTCGTCCCGTCGCGGGTCACCAGGAGGTCGCCCTCGACGCCGATCGCGAGCCGGGTCTGCCCGCCATCGGCAAAGGTCGGCGGCGCAGTCGGCGACACCGTAGCCGGCGGGCGCACGGGAGCGATCCCGGCGTCTGTCCGGCGGATCACCGGCACCTCGTGGGCGAGTGGCCCGTAGGATTCCCGTTCGGTCGCCTCACCGTCGGCGACACGGTAGCGCGTGGCACGCCCGTCGTCGCTCACGACGACCCAGTCGCTGCTCCCGTCGGCGGGGAGTGCGACGAGCCACGAGGGTGTCTCGGCGGGAATATCGACAGGCGACGCCGCCCGGACGTCGCCGGCGCCGTCGAGTCTGCGGTTGCCGGAGGGCTGGACGTGGGGATACCAGTGGCTCGCTGCCGTGGGCGTGGTCGTCTCCGCACGGGGAGTGGCCAGGTCCGTCCCGTCGCTGCCGGCGTCAGTGGCCGGGGACCCACAGCCAGCCAGGGCGACACCGAGGGACGCGAGGAGGCCCCGTCTCGTGTACACAGTCCGACCGGTGACCGCGCGGGGCATAACTCCGGCGGTGGTGGGCACCCGCCGTGGGAGAGCGTCAGTCGGCCCGAGTCGTCACGTACTTTGTCGGTCACTCCCTAGCCGGGGTAGATGGAATACCTGGAGGGCCGTCGGGGTCGCGTCGAGGAACGCCTCGAGGAGGTCCTCGACGCGGTCGAGCCGACGGGGTTGCACGAACAGGTCCGCCACGTCGCGCTCGCGGGCGGCAAGCGCGTCCGGCCGACGGTGACGATGCTCGTCTGCGAGGCCCTCGGCGGGGACACCGAGACGGCGGTCGATTTCGCCGTGGGCGTCGAACTCGTCCACAACGCGTCGCTGGTCATCGACGACATCATCGACGAGGCGGACCTCCGGCGGGGCAAACCGGCTGCCTGGACGGCCTTCGGCCACGGACCGGCGATCATCGCCTCGGACGGACTGCTCGGCGAGGCGTTCGCGCTGTTCTCCGCCGACGAGCGCGCGATGCAGGCCGTCTCGGAGGCGATGGTCCAGCTCGGCGAGGGGGAAGCGACCGAACTCGTCGCCCGCCCCGTCGACGAGGCGGAGTACATGGACCTCGCTCGCCGGAAGACCGGCGCCCTGTTCCGTGCGGCTGCGGAACTCGGCGCCATCGCGGCCGACGCCGACGCCTACACGGTGGAGGCGTTCGGCCAGTACGCCGAGCGCGTCGGCGTGGCCTTCCAGATGCGCGACGACGTCCTCGACGCGACGGCCGACGCCGACCAGTTGGGCAAACCCACCGGCCACGACGCCGAGATCGGCCGCCCCTCGCTGGTCGAGGTGACCGATCTCGAACCCGAGGAGGTCAACGAGCGCGCCAGCGAGATGAGCGACGCCGCGCTCGCTGCGCTGGACGCTATCGACGTCGAGAACCCCGAGGCAGCGGGCTACCTCCGCGACCTCGCCGAGTTCGTCGTCGTCCGGGAGCGATGATATTTTCCGCGTGCCTGCGCGGTTTCCTCCGGACGTAAGAAAACTCGATCACCGATTCAAACGGAGCGACGTGTCGGAGTCCCGCTTTTTGCACGTGCGGATTCGAACATCTCGCCCTCGAAGGTGGGCAGGGGTTTTTATTCGCCCGCCCGCACCGACAGACATGGCCGAGGACCTGTCGCTCGGGGTCGACTGGAGTTCGGGGTCCTGGTTCGCCGTCGCGTTCGGCCCCGAGGGGTTCGACCACGCGGCCACGTTCGAGGAGATCGGCGACCTCTGGCACACCTACGAGGAGCGTGCCGCCCGCGTGTTCGTCGACATCCCCATCGGGCTGATCGAGGAGGGCGAGGCGGGCCGGCGGTGTGACGAACTGGCCCGCGAGGTTCTGGGGCCGCGCAGCGCCTCCGTCTTCACGCCGCCGGTCCGGGAGGCGACGCGCAAGCGCCGGTATCCGGCGGCCCAGCGGGTCAACGAGCGCAAGGCCGGCCGGGGGCTCTCGAAGCAGGCCTTCGCCATCAGCGACGGCATCGCGGCGGTCGACGAACTCCTCCGGAACGTCCCCGAGGCGCGGGCGGCGTTCGTCGAGTCCCACCCCGAGGTCTGCTTCCGGGCGCTGGCGGGCGAGCCCCTGGAACACTCGAAGAAGAAAGCCGGCGGCTACGCCGAGCGGATGCGCACGCTGGCGGCGTTCGACCCCGACGCTGCCCCGGTCGTGCAGGCCGCCGCCGAGGCTGCCGGCGGTGCCGACGTGGCGGTCGACGACGTTCTCGACGCAGTCGTGCTCGCCTACACCGCCCGCCCCGGTCCCGGGGAACTGTACTCGCTGCCGCCCGACCCACCGACCGACCCGAAGGGGCTGCCGATGCGTATCGTCTACCGGGCGTCGTCGTCGTTGGTCGGGTGACGGTCTCCCCTCGGGGCGACACACTCCGGGAGACGCCGCTCGTCTCGTCGACGAGACAGACGCGGCGCCCAAAGCCGAGGCGGCGACTGAACCGTGCCTGTCGCAATCGATACCGTTTCGAACTGGGTCCGGAAGTTCGAGAAACGAATCGACGTCGGAGGCTCGATGGAGTTTCCGAGCCGAGAGCGGCGAACCGACCTCAAGCGCCCTCGATTACTCGTTCTAACAGTCGAACAGTGACGTTTCGTACTCGATGTACGTGGCCCAGTTTCCGCCCTCCTCGTTGAACGGAGTCACGTTTTCCTGCTCACACGGCCACGCGGTCTCGTCGTTCGTGGTGAAGCAGAGGTCGGTGAACGCGATGTTGGGGTCCGTTCCCTCCATCACCTCCAGTTCGACTTTGACGATCGCGTCGCCGCTAAGCGACCAGAGGTAATTCCCCGGTTCGCCCTCCGCTGCATCGCAGGCGTCACCCGCCTCCTGCAGGTCGTCATTGGTCTTCGACGTGCCCTCTACCGGCGTCCAGTCGGTGGGGTTCGTTGCATCGTTGGTGGTGTACTTGAGCATCTGGCTGTCGACCTTGTCTCCTGCCTCATTGTAGGCTCTCGCCACGACCTTGTGGTCCGTCTTGTTCTTCGCGTTGAGATCACCGAAATCGAGCATCCTTAGCTCGAAGTCGGAGACGCTGACTCCCTCTGCAAACGTGAACCGATAGGCGTGAGAACCCTGCGCGTTCTTGGTTTCCAGGTCCGAGAACCCGCCGGACGTGGTTTGATCGAAGTCATCCAGACAGCCGTTTGTGACCGTCCCCGATCCGTTCGGCGCCCCGTAAGTACCGGGTTTTTGGCCTTCCTTCTGTGCGACCGCTTCGGCACCGCTCACGCTTGAGATGCTCTCGATGTTCAACACTGGCGAGACGGTCCCCAGTCCCTCGACGGAGTCGCCGACGCCGAACGTCGAGAAGTCAGCACAGCCATCGGTCGGTTTGACGACGGCGTGAGCCGCAATCAATAGCTCGCTGTAATCGGTGACGTCCGACAGCGCGTCGTCACCGCACTCGACCGTGTAACTGACCGTCGTCATCCCATCGTGAGTCCCAGAGAGGTCGAACTGGCCGACCTTGGGATTCCCACCGTTGTTCGTGGGGAAGTCACCAGGTTCATCCCCGATGTCGACGTGCGTCTCGTAGAGTTCCCACCCGCCGGTAGTCTCGTACGTGATGGTGATGTCGCCAGGGCGATCGGTGACGGTCACTGCCCCGACGTTCGTGTCCTGGTCAGCACAGAGTTCGAAGGTGGTCGAGCAACCACAGGTGATCGTGACGGGTTTGCTGTCGCCCAACTCGATCTCATTCGGCGAATCCGCATCCGGACCGGAGAGTGCTTTCCATCCCTCGAACGGATCGATAAGATCGTCGTTCTCGGGCCATCCGGAAAAGTCAGGGTCAATCGTGATCGAAAGTTCCTCGTCGCAATCGTCATCAAGATACCCGAACGCACCGCCGTCACTCCACTTGTCCCGCCAGTCCCAGTCGATCGTCCAAGTCCCAGAATCTATCGAATATTCGTCACTACCGCCCTGTTCAGACGTTTCCCGGTCCTCTTGGACAACCCAACTATCCCCACTCGGAAGACCGTCAATCGTGAACGTAGTCTGTTTAAAATCCTCAGTGTTCTCTTTCTTGTCGTCCCCATCGTCATGAATCATCACCAGACTCACACCATCGCCGTCCTCGTAGAAGAACAGGATGCTATAGCCCTCCTGCTCGATTTCCGTCGGCGTGTTCGCCCCTCCGTCGTTGTCTTTATTGTCGCACGGTGGTGACTCACAGTAGTTGTAAAACTCGTCAATTGACATCATCCCGTCGTCATCGGAGTACGTGAGGGGCGTAATGCAACCCTTCACCTCCCCGTCCTGTTCGATCTGGAACTCAAGAGTTGAAGTTGAGTCTGCAACCGCACTCCCGCTGAACGCGGGCACGCCCACGAACCCGGCCGCCGAAGCCGCCACCGCACTCTTGAGTACTGTTCGCCTGTCGATACCTTTCTTCGGATTGTTAGTTTCAGTCGATCACATCGAACTCTCTCTAACCCATCCAGTAGAGCGTGAATCTGCGTCTTTGATGCGTGGTCAGTTCTCGTAATGACACGGACGGTGAGTTTCGGCGATGAGGAGTCGCTGTCGGCGGCGATTGGCCGCCGACGCGACGGCGTTGCCACTCACGACCGCCGCCCCTTTCGAGGGGTCGCTACCGGAAGAACCGGTCGTCGAGTGGTTGGTTCGCCGGAACAGACTTGCGCACACCAAGCGCTGTCCAAGCTGCTCGCAGCACCATCTCACAGAACTCTGTGAACGGCCATCTCCAGAGGCGGCGCCCCCCGCGGCGGGGCGCCGCCACGTACCTCCAGTGAAGATACCGCCAGCTGTTCTGAAGCAGCATGCTCACTACAAACATCACCAGCCGCAGTCCAGCGTCCTGAGAACTCGTGAACGTGAGGCTCTGGTTGGCTAATCGGTAGCTTGATTCGATGCCGAAGCGCTTGCTGTAGTGCTTTCGTGCATCTCGTGGTGTGTCGATGAACGGCGCGTCGGCGGCGTAGCCGTGACGCGCCACCCCATGTTCGTCGTATCGCCCCTGCTGGTAGACGCAGTCGATAAACACAGGGAACGTCACCTCGCCGGCGAGATCGTGTTCGATCTCGCGGCTCCAGCCTTTGCTGAGTTCGTCTTCGATCGTCTCGCCCCATTTGACGATCGGCATCACGTAGGCATAGTTGTGCGCGTACAGCAGTGTGAGACAGGTGCTGTTGTAGAATCCGCGATCGAGGTAGACGGCCTTGAC
>JAHENO010000310.1 GCA_018609945.1 Haloarculaceae archaeon
CTCGAGGTCGGCGGCGTCGGTGTGAAAGTCGTAATCGCCCCGCGCACCGACGGGAACGTCCCGCTCTGTCAGTTCGTCGCGGGTCTTCTTGGCGGCCTGGACGGTGTCCTGGCGCGAGGAGACGAACACGAGCGCCTCGCCGTCCTCGCGGACGTGCGGTTCCACGAGGTCGAGCGCCCGGAACAGGCGCCGGTACTTGTCGGCGAAGGCGTTCTCGCCGTGGCTGTAGACCGCGATGTCGGCCGCCAGGGGCACGGGGCGGTACTCCTCGCCGAAGGCGAAGGTCGTCTCGTCGGGGGCGTCCAGCCACGCCGCCACGTCGTCGACGTTGGGCATGGTCGCAGAGAGGGCGACGATTCGGGGGTCACAGAGCCGGCGCAGGCGGGCGACTGTCACCTCGAGGACGCTCCCGCGCTCGGTCGAGTCCAGCAGGTGGACCTCGTCGATGACACAGCAGTCCACTTCGCGGACGAACGCGTAGCGCCGGGAGTCGTGCTTGCGGGTCGCCGAATCGGCCTTCTCGGGGGTCATCACCAGCACGTCCGCGCGCTCGGCCCGCCGCGGATTGAGGTCGCGCTCGCCGGTGACGACGTAGACCGAGTAGCCCAGTTCCTCGAAGCGTTCCCACTCGCGTTCCTTCTCGTTGGTCAGGGCACGCAGGGGGGCGAGAAACAGAGCCGTCCCACCCGTAGCCAGCGTCCGACAGATAGCCACCTCGGCGATGGCGGTCTTGCCGCTTGCGGTGGGTGCGCTCACGACCACGTTCTCGTCGGTGCCGAGGACGGCCGGGAGGGTCGCGGCCTGCATGGCGTTGAACTCCTCAAACGGGAACGCGTCCGCAAAGTCCGGGAGCACCTCCCGGACTGCGATGTCGGCCTCGGCGTCGGCGTGTCCTGCCACACCGGGGGGCAGGCCGCTCCCGCTATAGGCGTTTCCCTCGCCGGTCGCGGGCTGGCGGAGACCACACGCTTTAGACGCGGGCGCCCTACGCTCCGACAATGAGTCGCGCGCGCAAGCCCGAGTGGTTGAAGATGCGCCCGCCGGCGGGCGAGCGGTTCACCGAGATCAAGCAGTCGCTGCGCGAGCGGGACCTCAACACGGTCTGCGAGGAGGCCAACTGCCCGAACCTGGGGGAGTGCTGGTCGGGCCGGAACGGACCCGGGACCGCGACGTTCATGTTGATGGGCGATCGCTGCTCGCGAGGGTGTAACTTCTGTGACGTCGAGACCGGCGGGATGGACCCGCTGGACGAGGATGAACCCGCGCAGGTCGCCGGGGCCGTCGCCGAGATCGGCCTCGACTACGTCGTCCTGACGAGCGTGGACCGCGACGACCTCCCCGACCAGGGGGCCGGCCACTTCGCGGCGACCATCCGCGAGATCAAGCGCCGCGACCCCTCGATTTTGGTGGAGGCGCTCATCCCCGACTTCCAGGGGGAGGCCGACCTCGTCGAGAAAGTCATCGACGCGGGCCCGGACGTGCTGGCCCACAACGTCGAGACCGTCGAGCGCCTCCAGTGGCCGGTGCGGGACCGCCGGGCCGGCTACGAGCAGTCGCTGTCGGTGCTCCGGCAGATCGTCGAAGAGAGCGACGCCTACGCCAAGACCTCCCTGATGCTCGGTGTCGGCGAGTACGACCACGAGATTTACCAGACGCTCGCGGATCTGCGGGGCGTGGGCGTGGATATCGTGACGCTGGGCCAGTACCTCCAGCCCTCGCGTTCGCATCTAGAGGTGTTCGACTACGTCCATCCCGAGGCCTTCGAGACCTGGCGCCGCGTCGCCGAGGAGGAACTGGGCTTTCTGTACTGTGCCTCGGGCCCGATGGTCCGCTCGTCTTACAGGGCTGGCGAACTGTTCGTCGAGGCACTCGAGCGGCAGGACACGAGCCTCGACGCTGCTCGACAGCGCGCTCGCGAGGCAGCGGACTGACATCCGATGGCTACTGTTCCGACCGTCACTCCAGCCCGGTCCGCTCCATCTCGCCCCACGATCTACCGCCCAGCAGGTACTCGACGAACGCGTACCAGGCGACGAGTGTCTTCCACTGCCTGTACCCGACGTTTTCGAGCACGCCGTCCACCAGGAGGCGTCGGATGTCGGCAGCGTCCGTGTAGCCGCCATCAGTCAGTGCCTCTCCGAGGACGCCGTACCACGACAGGAGCGTCCCGAAGCCGCTGGTGACGAGAAAAAAGGCCAGGAGAAACCACAGATCCACGACCCCGGCGGCATAGGCCAGCGGAACGAGAACGAACCCGAGGCCTTCGAGCAGCGGACCGACGAACTCGGCGAGCACGTAGAAGGGGAGGGCGTAGATCCCGACGACGCCGTACCGTGGGTTGCCTACCATCCCGCGGTGCGTTCGCAGTGTCTCGATCATCCCACGGAACCAGCGACGACGCTGGCGGCCCAGGGCGGTCAGCGTCTCCGGGACTTCCGTCCACGCGATGGCACTGGGGACGTACTCGACGCTGTACTGTTCGTCGGTCCGCCTGAGGTGTTCGTGGAGTCGGACGACGAGATCGAAGTCTTCGGTCACGGTGTTTCGGCGGTACCCGCCGATCTCGCGGAGAACGTCGGTCCGGAAGACGCCGAACGCACCCGAGATCAGGACCAGCGACTTGAGGCGACTCAGTCCCAGGCGGCCCAGATAGAACGCCCGCAGATACTCCATCGCCTGGAGGCTGACGACGCGTCGCGTCGAGAGGTCGACGTCGACGATCTCGCCGTCCCGGAACGTACAGCCGTTTGCCACCCGGACCGTTCCGCCTGCCGCAACGACTTCGCGCGGGCGGTCGAAACAGGGCTCGGTGATGTCGAACAGCGCGCCGCGTTCGATGATCGTGTCCGAGTCGACGGCACAGACGTACGGCTTGTCGGTGAGCCAGATGCCGGCGTTGAGGGCGTCGCTTTTCCCCCCGTCCTCCTTGTCGACGACCCTGAGGTTTGCCCGTGTGTCCGACTCGTAGACGGCCCTGATCGGTCGGGACGGCACGTCCTCGGGGACCGTCTCCAGTTGACGCAGGTCGAAGGCCTCTTGCAACCGGGCGAGCGTGTCGTCCGTCGAGCCGTCGTTGACGACGACGACCTCCGTGTTCGGATACGCGAGGTTCAGAAACGAGGGGAGGCTGTCGAGAATCGTCTCTTCTTCGTTGTAGGCCGGAACGACGATGCCGACGCCGGGGCGGGCGTCCGTCTCCGGGTCGACATCGTCGGCCTCGCTGTCTCTGTACAGTGCGACCAGCGCGAGCGTGTGGAGGACAAAGTAGTTGATGCTGATGACGACGTACACTCCGATGAACACGAGCGGGAGGACAGCCTCGACGACCGGACTGATCTCGACCATCAGTGGTGTGGTTACGGACACATCAGGCCACGCGGTGAAATTATTTGGTGGTCCCGGAGACGTTCGGTACGCGTCGAGGACGCCCGGGACTGACGACGACGGGAACGTAGCGCGTCCGTGCAGCCGCGAAAGCCATAAGCCGGTTCCGTGAGAGGTACGACCATATGGTATCAGGCAGGTGGTTTTTCTGAGCGTTCTCCAGCGCGACCCCGACGACATGGTGGGGATACTCGACGAAGACGGGCAGGTCCGGGAGGGCGCGACGGCGCCGGACCTCCCGGACGAGAAACTCGTCAGGATGTACCGCGACCTGAAACTGGGCCGCCACTACGACAGGCGGGCGGTCAGCCTCCAGCGCCAGGGGCGGATGGGAACCTACCCCCCGATGTCCGGCCAGGAAGGCGCACAGGTCGGCAGTGCGCACGCGCTCGACGAGGAGGACTGGGTGTTTCCCAGTTACCGCGAACACACCGTCGCCTACATCCGCGGGTGGCCCCTGGAGAAGATTCTCCTGTACTGGATGGGCAG
>JAHENO010000311.1 GCA_018609945.1 Haloarculaceae archaeon
GGCGAGGGCTTCGACGAGCGCGTCTACGACCTCGCGGCGTCGATGGCCGAGCACAGCCCGGTGGCCCTGGAGTTCGCGAAAAAGTCAGTCAAGGCCGCCGCGCGGATGGACCTGGAGAGTGGCATCGAGTACGAGGCCGAACTGTTCGCGCAACTGTTCGCCACCGACGACAAGAACGAGGGCATCGACGCGTTCCTCGAGGACCGCGACCCCGAGTGGCGCGGCGAGTAGCCAGCCGGCAGCGTCTCGGGGGCTGTCTTCGAGAGAACGAAACCGAGCGTACGGCGAGCGACCGGGCGGCGTCGTTACGGATATACGCATGTAATTCGCCGGCGTCGGGGAAACCGTCCATCCGCCGGCGGCAAGGGCGGAAACGGGAGAGAAACGGAGGCGTCAGGGCGGGATTGTGCGGGTTCGATTCATTCGAACCGGCCGTGCGCGGACGGGGCGAACCGACCACAGGTGCGGAATCCCCGACCGATCACGCGTGGGCGAGGTTGATGCTGATCTCGTTGACCACACCGAGCAGGAGGTCGGGGAGGTCCTCGCGGAGCCGGGTGCCGCTGAGGCGGTTGGCCGGGCCGGAGATGCTGATCGCGCCGATGGCGCGGTCGTCCTCGTCGGTGATGGGCGCGCCGACGGCGTGGAGTCCCTCGACCGACTCCTCGAAATTGAACGCGTACCCCCGCTCGCGGACCGTCTCGAGTTCGGCCCGGAGTTCCGCAGGGTCGGTAATGGTGTTGGGGGTCCGGGCCGGCAGGCCGTGGGTCTCGACGATCTCGTCGACGCGTTCGGGGGGGAGGTGTGCGAGGATCGACTTCCCGGCGGCGTGCTGGTGGAGGTAGTGGCGCTGGCCGACGCGGGCGTGCGTGCGGACCGAGTGTTTCCCGCGGGCGCCGTAGATGTGGACGCTCCGGCCGTGCTCCGCGACGGTACACCAGATCTTCTCGTCGGTCTCGGTGGCGAGCTCGTCCACCTTCGGTCTGGCCTCCGCGAACAGCGCGTACCGGTCCCGGGCTGAGATACCGTAGTCCAGAAAGCGGACGCCGAGCCGGTAGGCCTCGCCCTCCCGGACGAGGAAGCTGTTGGCCTCGAGGGTCTTGAGGTGTCTGTGGGCGGTGCTCTTGGCACAGTCGAGTTCGTCGGCGATCTCCACGAGCGTCGCCGATCCCTCGGCTTTGAGGAACTCGACGATCGCCACCGACCGCTCGACCGTCTCGACCGGCCTGTTGACCTCGGGCGGGGTCGTCATGACAGTTCCTCGTCGGGCCACCGACAAAAACATTGTTCAAGTAATTCGAATACGACGCCGGCAGAGAGAGTGCCCGAGGCACCGACAGGGCAAAGGGCCGGGGCGCCGAGGCGGGCGTATGACCGAGACGGCCGAACGGCTCGTCAGGGAACTGGAGGCGCTGGGCGTCGAGTACGTCTTCGGCTACCCCGGCGGGCGGGTCATCGAGCTGTTCGAGCACCTGCCCGACTCGGAGGTGGAACTGGTCCGCCCGCGCGACGAGCGGGAGGCCAGCGTCATGGCCGAACTGTACGGTCGCCTGCACGGCGAGCCCGGCGTGCTGGCCGGCCAGGGACCCTGGATCGGCAGCCTCGGCGCAATCGGCCAGATGGAGGGGTTCCTGGGTTCCTCGCCGATGGTCGCCATCACGGAAGCGAGCGAGCGCGGCGAGTACTCGACGCTGGCGCCCTACCAGCAGTCCCGCGGCG
This sequence comes from Haloarculaceae archaeon, assembly GCA_018609945.1. Classification (GTDB taxonomy): domain Archaea; phylum Halobacteriota; class Halobacteria; order Halobacteriales; family Haloarculaceae; genus SW-9-67-25. Next base: position 1,720 of record JAHENO010000311.1, read on the forward strand.
ACTACGGCGGGATCGACCTCCCGCGGGCGCTGTCGGCCTACACCAGGGAGCACTGGACGCCCCGCACGCCCGCCGAGACCGTCCGGAGTCTCCAGTTGGCGTTCAAACACGCCACGGCCGGCCGGCCCGGCCCGACGGGGGTCGTCCTCGACGGCGACGCCGTCAGCGAAGAGGTGCCAGAGGAGTCGGTCCCGGCGGTCTGGGAGAGCGACGCCCAGGCCCGCACCTGGGAGGCGCGGCCGGACGCCGGGGACGTGGAGGCGGCCGCCGAGGCGCTCGCGGCCGCCGAGCGGCCGGTCATCATAGCGGGCAACGGCGTCCACGCCGCCGACGCCTACGATGAGCTTCAGACACTCGCGGAGCGCGCCGGGGCGGTCGTCACCACCTCGTATCTGGGCAAGTCAACGTTCCCCGAGACCCACGACCTGGCGGGTGGGGTCATCGGCTCCTTCGGCCACGAGGGCGCAAACCGGGTCGTCAGCGAGGCCGATACCCTCCTGGTCGTCGGGTCGCGGCTCAATCCGATGGACACGAACTGGGGGGCACCCGCGTTCATCCGCCCGGACGAGCAGACCATTCTGCACGTCGACGTCGACCCGCGCAACGCCGGCTGGGTGTATCCCGCCGACGTCGGCCTCGTCGGTGACGCCGCGCTGGCGCTTTCTGACCTGACCGATGCGCTTCCCGAGGGAGCCGGTGCCGACGGCTGGGCGCGCGAGCGGGCCGCCGAGGCGCGGGAGTCGTTCTCGGCGCCGGCCTGCGACTCCGACGCCGTGCCGGTCAAGCCACAGCGTGCGGTCAAGGAGATCGAGGCGGTCGTCGACGAGGGGACGGTCGTGACGGCGGATTCGGGGAACAACCGCTTCTGGCTGCTCAACTACCTGCAGACGCCCGCCGTCCGGACGTACTTCGGGAGCGGCGGGGTGGGCGCGATGGGGTGGGCGACCCCCGCCGCGGTGGCCGCCGCGATCACGACCGACCGGGACGCCCTCGCGGTCGCGGGCGACGGCGGGTTCGCGATGACGATGACCAGCGTCGAGACGGCCGTCGAGTACGGCGTCGCGCCGGCGTTCGTGGTGCTCAACGACACCAGCCTCGGGATGGTCCGCCAGATGCAAGACGGGGCGGACGACATCGCGGGCGTCGAGTTCCACGACACCGACTTCGTGAAAGCCGCCGAGGCGTTCGGGGCGGTGGGGCGGCGCGTCTCGACGCCCGACGGACTGGCCGACGCGCTGGAGACGGCGATGGCTGCCGAGGATGTCCCCCACGTAATCGACGTTCGGATCGACCGCGAGGAGGACATGGCTGCGTCGCTGGAGTCGTCGTTCTACGCCGACGTGGGCGGGCTGCACGAGTGAGGGCCAGGGTATCTTGATGTTTGGGGGACGATCCCCACCGTCAGCTAGAAAGCACCCGCAGGCTGGGCTCCCGGGCGACGCAAGCACCGCAACGCAGTGAGGAGCGCAGCGAGCCCCGGAGGTCTCGTGAGTGAGCGCAGCGAACGAACGAGACGACGGAAGTCGCAGCCCGCGCAGGAGCGAAGCGACGAGCAGGACCGTCTTCCGGGAGGTCGAGCGGTCGGGGGCTTTCTGACCAGTCGTTGCAGTCACGATGGTATCTCACACAACCGTTCCGCCAGAAATACCGACACCCTCAACCCAGTCCCAGCAAGAGGATTTAACATCCGACGCAGAGAAACGGTCGGTGATGTACAAGCACGTCGCCTTGCTCGTCCGCCAGGAGGGCATGTCCCACGAGGAGTTCGTGGATTACTGGCAGACAAACCACACCCCCATCGCGAAGGATATCGAGGGCGTCGTCAGGTACCACCAGGTACTCCCGACCGATCCCGCCAACGCGGAGTTCGACGGGATCGCCGAACTCTACTTCGAGGACCTCGACGACCTCCACGCCGCGCTCGGCAGTCCGGGCTCGCGGGACTACGACCCCACGCGGGAGGTGGCCGCCCGGGCCCGCGAGGACGTGGACAACTTCCTCGCCATCGACGAGCGCCCGCGCTTCATCGGCGAGGAGACCGTCCAGAGAGACGAGGTCGGCGGCGAAACCGACGGCCTCTACAAGCACTCCGCGTTCCTCGTTCGCCAGGAGGGAATGACCCACGAGGAGTTCGTCGACTACTGGCAGGAAAACCACACACCCATCGCCCGCGAGATCGAGGGCGTCGTCCGGTACACGACAGTCCTCCCGACGGACCCCGAAAACGCGGAGTTCGACGGGATCGCCGAACTCTACTTCGAGGACCTCGGCGACCTCCACGCCGCGCTCGGCAGCGAGGGCAGCCGGGATTACGACCCCGCGAAGGGGAAGGCGAAGGAGGCCCGCGAGGACGTGGACAACTTCCTCGCCATCGACCGGCGGCCGCGCCTGATCGGCCGCGAGCGCGTCGTCACGGACGGGACCTGACATGCCCGACTACGATCAGCAGGTCCGGGAGGCGTTTCCCGAACTCGCCGAGATCGGCGACGAGGCGTTGCGCGAGCAGGTGGTCCGGGCCTGGGTCCTCGCGCTGAAGCGGGGCGGGTGGCGACACGTCGCGGACGTCCCCTACGCCTGGAACATCCACGAGGTCTCGAACGTCGAACACGTCCGCGGGGTCGCCCGCATCGCCCGCGAGACTGCCCGCGAGCAACGCGAGTTTCACGGCGCCGACCCCGACGTGGACGTGGCGCTGGCGGCCAGCCTGCTGCACGACATCGGGAAGTGCTACGAGTACGTCAGCTTCGTCGAGGAGGAACTGGTCGACCCTGACCCCGAGTACGCCAGCGAGGAAATACCCCACTCGCTGTCGGGCTATGCGCTGGCCCACGAGGTGGGCTGTCCCCTCGCCGTCCAGCGGGCCATCCCACACTTCATCGGCGAAGTCCCGTCCCGGACCCTGGAGGCGGAACTGGTCAAAAGCGCCAACTCGGCGTCCTCGAACGCCATCATCCAGTCCGCGATGGGCATGACCCTCCAGGAGTGGGTCGAGGAGTACTCGCAGACGCAGTAGCGTCTCGCGCGACACATTCCTGCGAGGTGAGAACACACCCCACGCTTAAGCCGCTCGCGGTCGTGGCCTCGCACATGCCGGTCTCGGGCTACGATCCGGAAGACATCGACGACATGCTCGAATCGCGGCTCACCGACGATGAGAAGGCACAGTTCCTGACCGACGCGGAGTGGGAGGCCTACCAGCGTGGCGACGAGAGCCTCGTCGACCTGCTTTCGAGTTCGGAGATCAAGCGGATTTTCGACAGACGCGACGTCGCGGCGAGCGAGGAGTGAGCAGCGACTGCCGTTACCCGGTCTTGTAGACGCCCCGCGCGTCGGCGATGTGGGTGTCCCCGGCGTGGACGTCGACGTCGACGACACCGACGTCGCCGCCGAGACGGACGACGTCGGCCGTCGCGGTCAGGTCGCCGGTGCCCGCCTCCAGGTAGTCGATGCGCATGTCGATAGTGGGGACGGGCTGGTCGACCAGCGAGACGAGCGCCGCGCCGCCGACGGTATCCGCGAGCGTGAACGTGACGCCGCCGTGGGCCATCACGCGGTCCTCGTTCCAGGAGAGGTCGGGCCGCATCGCCAGGGACCCCTCGGCGTGGCCGTCGGCCGCCTCGGTCACCTCGATCCCGAGCAGGTCGGCAAAAGGCATCGACTCGAAGAAGGCCTCGATGTCCATGGGCGGAGTTGGCCCGGACTCGGGATATTACCTGTGGTCGTAGACGCGCCGGACCTTCCCGACCTCGGTGCGCTTGATCTGTCCGGGGGCGACGATGTCCAGACTGTCGGGCGTGAACCCGAGGACGTTGCGCAACCGCTCCAGCACTTCCTCGCGGAGCTGGTCGTCGCTGGACTGGGCGTCCGGCCGGCGCTCGACGGTCAGTTCCACCACGTCGAGGCTGCCCTCCCTGTCGAGGTCGATCCGGTAGTGGGGCGCCACCCCCTCGATGTCGACGACCGCGTGTTCGACCTCGCTGGGGTAGAAGTTGATCCCCCGAACGACGAGCAGGTCGTCGGTGCGGCCGGTGACGTTGTCCATCCGGACCATCGTCCGCCCGCACTCGCACTCGTCGTACCGGAGCGCGGTCAGGTCGCCGGTGCGGTACCGGAGCACGGGCAGCGCCTCCTTGGTGAGCGTCGTGAGCACGAGTTCGCCTTCCTCGCCCTCGTCCAGGGGCTCGCCGGTCTCGGGGTCGACGACCTCGGGATAGAAGTGGTCCTCCCAGACGTGCAGGCCGTCCTGGGCCTCGTGGCACTCCGCGGAGACGCCGGGGCCGATGATCTCCGAGAGCCCGTAGTTGTTGATGCCGGTCGCGTCCAAGCGCCGTTCGATCTCCGCACGCATCGGCTCCGTGCAGGTCTCGGCCCCGTAGGTGACGGTCCGTATGGACAGCTCGCGGGGGTCGTAGCCCATCTCCGCGGCCGTCTCCGCGAAGTACAGCGCGTAGGAGGGCGTACACGCGAGCACCGTACTCTCGAGGTCGGCGGCGAGTTCGACCTGGCGCTGCGTGCCGCCACTGGAGGTGGGGAGGACTGCCGCGTCCAGGCGCTGGGCCCCCTCGTGGAAGCCCAGCCCCCCGGTGAAGAGGCCGTACCCGTAGGCGTTCTGGACCACGTCGTCGCCGTCGACGCCGGCGGCGGTCAGCGAGCGCGCCATCACCTCCCGCCAGAGGTCGAGGTCCGCGCCGGTGTAGGCGACGATTTTGGGCGTGCCCGTCGTCCCCGAGGAGGCGTGCAGCCGCTCGACGTCGGTGTACTCGACCGCGAACAGGCCGTCGGGATACTCCTCGCGGAAGTCCTCCTTGGTGGTCTGGGGCAGGCGGGTGACGTCCGCGACGCTCTCGATGTCGGCGGGCGCGACGCCCGCCCGGTCCAGGCGCTCGCGGTAGAGGGGAACCTTCTCGTAGGCGGTCGCGACCGTCTCGCGGAGCCGCTCGGCCTGCAGTTCGCGCAACTCCGCCCGGGGGAGTGACTCGCTATCGTCGTACATGTCCCCCGCATCGACGCTCCCGGGCAAAAAGATTCGTTCCAACCGGGCCCTTTCGTGCTGATTTCAAAGACAACGCACTGCGTATCTAGACGAGCTGTGGTCGGACCTCGTCGCCGAGGCGCTCGATACACTCGACCATCCGATCGGTGCCGATCCCGGGATGGTAGGTGCGGAAGATGACGTGGATGTCCTCGCCCAGCGCCTGGCGGTACTCCTCGAGTTCCGCGACGACCTGCTCGGGCGTGCCGAAGATGGCCTGCTCTTTCAGTTCCTGCCGGCGCTCGGCGGACA
>JAHENO010000312.1 GCA_018609945.1 Haloarculaceae archaeon
CCAGAGCCTCAGATACGACGACTTGGAGACACCGACCGAGGCATTTGACAGATTGTTGCCGACCGTTGAGGATGCGGCTCAACTGGCCGTGGCTGATGGGGGTGACGATGCAACGAAATAATTCGCAGATTCCACAGTGGGAAATCCCAACCAGCCTCCGTCCGTGGATTGTGGCCGCTGTGTCCGCTCGACCTCCGCCTGAAGACGGAGGTATGCGCTCGTATCTCTATCAGAGATTTACTTCTCCTGTGGGTGAACGTGACCAGCCAGACCCTCCTGTTGGACGTCGCCGAGTCTCCGGCTTACGACGCGGAAGAATCGGGCGAGGGCCACGAAGGCGAGGCTGCCGAATCCACCGAGAGCGATCCGAACAATACCGGCTCCTATCGTCACTCCGCGCGAGTCGGACGGGACCGGGCAGTCACGACGATGCCGGCGATGACGACCGCGCCACCGACGACGGTCAGCGCGCCAGGTATCTCCGCGAGGACCACCGCGGCCAGCAGGGCGCTCCCGACGGGTTCGCCCACGAGCGAGACGCTCACGACGCTGGATTCGACGTGTTCCAGCGCCCAGTTGATGAGCGTGTGCCCGAGGATGCCGGGCCCGATGGCCATCCCGACGAAGAGTATCCACTCGCGGGGCGGGTAGCCAGCCAGCGGTGCCCCCTGGGCCAGCGCGACCGCGAGCAGGCCGGCCGCGGCGACGACATACACCACGAGCACGTAGGGAACGACCGCGACGCGCTGGCGGATGGACCGCCCGGCCAGCACGTAGGCCGCCGCGGCGACCGCTCCGAGGAGTGCCAGTGCGTTGCCCACGAGCGGTTCCGGTGCGGCGGTCATCCCGAGCAACCCTTCGGCGGACATCGTCGTCACGCCGACCATCGCGACCAGGATGCCGCCGACAGTCCAGCGGGTGACCCGCTCGCCCAGCAGGAGTGCCGCGCCCGCCGCGACGAACAGCGGCTGGGTCTGGACGAGCGTCACGGAGGCGGCGACAGTCGTGAGGTCGACGCTGACGAACCAGGTCGCGAAGTGGGCCGCGAGCGCCAGCCCCGCGCCGACGGCGGCGAGGGCGTCACGCCGGGAGACACCGGCGAGTTCCGCCCGCGAACCCCCGGCAAGCGGGAGCAGCAGTGCGACCGTGAACGTCACGCGGTAGAAGGCCATCACCGACTCCGGAGCGTCGCTGAGTCGGATGAGGATGGCGCTCGTGCTCGCCGCGAGCACCGCGACGCCGACGGCGGCGAGCGCGACGCGGCGCTGTTCGACGTCGACTCCGAGTCGGCCAGCCAGCGGCGTCCGTCCGGTCACGTCGGATCGGCGGCCCCCAGTCTACACGGGGTGGAACCACTCCTCGTAGTCGGTCGGGTCCTCGAGGAGGTCGAAAAACCGGGTCTGGATCTCGTCGGTGACCGGCCCCTTCGTGCCCGCACCGATCTCGTTGTCGTCGACCGAGCGGATGGGCGTCACCTCCGCGGCCGTGCCCGTGAAGAACAGTTCGTCGGCGGTGTAGAGTTCCCCGCGGGAGATGGTCGCGCCGTCGTGGACAGTGTAGCCCAGGTCGCGGGCGAGCCGGATGACCGACCGCCGGGTGATGCCGTCGAGGATGGACTCGGCGAGGCCGGGCGTGTAGAGTTCGCCGTCCCGGACCAGAAAGAGGTTCTCGCCGGGGCCCTCCGCGACGTTGCCCTCCTTGTTGAGGACGATTGCCTCGACGTAGCCGTTGCCCGTCGCCTCGAGGCTGGCCAGCACGCTGTTGACGTACGGACCCGTCGTCTTGGCGTTCGTCGGGATCTGGCTGGAGGCGTACTTGCGCCAGGAGGAGACGGCGACGTCGACGCCCTCCTCCAGGGCCTCTTCGCCGAGGTAGGCCCCCCACGGCCAGACGGCGATGGCGACCTGGGTGGGCGCGTTGGCGGGGTTGAGCCCCAGCGGGCCGTACCCGTAGAAGGCGATGGGGCGGATGTAACAGGAGTCGAGTTCCTCCCGGCGGATGAGTTCGACCGTCGCCTCGGTCAGTTCCGCAGGTTCGAAGGGGATCTCCAGGTCGTAGGGCTTGGCGGACTCGTAGAAGCGGTCGAGGTGTTCCTGCCAGCGGAAGATGGCCGGCCCGTCGGCGGTGTCGTAACACCGGACCCCCTCGAAGACGCCGGTGCCGTAGTGGAGGGCATGCGAGAGCACGTGGATCTGTGCGTCCTCGAAGTCGACGAACTCGCCGTCCAGCCAGACGGTGTCGACCCCCTCGTACATCTCCGGGCGGTCGCTCATGGCCGCGACCTCCCGGACGGATACTGCTGGAACCCTGTGCGCGTGTCGCTCGTCTCGTCGGACGCCATACCCGACAATCCGTGGCCACCGTTAAGAGTGTTGACGGTTCCGGCCGGCCGCCGGGCCCCCGCCGATTCGAATGACCGACGTGACAGGCTACGTCTCGCCGCCAGTCCGGGTGTGGAAGGCCCGTCCCGAGTCGAAGCTGGTGAGGTCCTCGATGCGCGCCTCCAGATCCTCGATCTCCTGCTGGAGGTCCTCGGTGTCTTCCCGGGCGGCCGCGAGGCGGTCTTTCAGTCCCTGGAGACGGGTCTCTTTTTCCTCCTCGTCGACCGAGGCCTTGCGGACGTACTCGCGCTGTTCGATCTCGAAGACCTCCGAGGGCGCGAGTTCGGTCACCTCCAGGGCCTCTGCGACCTTCTCGGGATCCGGCGCAGTGACGCGCTCGCGGTCGACGCCCGCCGCCTCCAGCGTCGCCAGCACCTCCTCCTCGTCCTTCAGCGAGCGGGTGCGCCGGCTGGTGCGCTGGACGGAGCCGTACTGGCCGCTGACGGGCCGGTCGTGGTGGAGTCTGTCGAGCAGGACGTCGCCGACCTCCGTCCTGAGGCCGTTGGCGCTCCGCTGAACGTCAGACAGCAGCGTGTAGAGGTTCACCAGTGCCGGCGTGTCCATCCTCGCCAGGTCCGTGGGGTCATGACGTTCGAGCGCGTCGACCAGCAGGAGTGCGTCGGCATACACCGAGACGTCCGGCTCCTCGCGGCCGCCATCCGGACTGTCGGGGAGGGCGTCCACCAGCGGCGACCCCGTGGGCGTCTCGGATTCTGTCAGGATCCCCTCGCGGTCGTCGACCTCGAAGCGCGGGTGCAGCGACAGCACCGTCGCGTACGGCTCGGCGTCGGGGGGCAGGCGGTCGAGGTCGAACCCCTCGTTGGCGTCCCGGACGCGCCCGACCAGCGTCTCGAACTGATCGCGCTCCAGGGGAACGCGCTCGCTGTCCTCCCGGTACTCGACGACGACGCGGTGTTCCTGGGCATCGACGACTCGGAACTGCTTCCGTGAGAGTGGGGTGAGAAGCGTCGTGTCCGACGGCACCTCCTCCACGTTCTCCAGGAGGTTGTGCCAGGTCGCGCTGAACGACATACCGTGACTTGTGTCCCGCTCCTACAAAGGGTTCCGGGGCCTTCGGAACTCTATTCGTCGAGCACGTCTCCAATCCCCGACAGTTCCTCGACGATCCATTCCTGTTCGTCGTCGTAGGACAGGCCAGCGACGGTCTCCCCGACGAAGACGAGGAGGTCGTGGTACTCCTGTTCCTCTCCCATCTCTCGCATACTGTCTAGCGTCGCTGGAAAGACAAAATCGATGGCGTCGCTGTCGACCAGGGCCGTGAGTTCGGCTTCCCCAGTGGTCTGTCGGGCAGTCCATCGAGCATAGTCGGATATCGAATCGCCCGAAGATATCTGTACTGGTTGCTGTCTGTGTATCTCCGTCGGCTCTCACCGAAGCCAGCGACACAATAGTCTCGAAGCTGGTAGATCTGGCTGTGCAAGACGTAGAGGATGAAGTCAGCATGAGAGTGTATGATGCCTGTCTACGGTTGAGACAGTACTGGTCGTTTCTCCCTGTAGACTGTCGGCAGTGTAGCGACGATGTCCCATTGATCAGTTGCCGTGAGCGATCCGAACAGGGGTGTCGGCTGCACCCGTCTTGGGGAGCGACCCTTTGTTCACGCGTGTCAGAGACTGAGGGCGCAGTAAAAAGGTTCTTTTCACGCCTGATCAGGGATATCAAACTCTCTGCTGCCGGATTCCAGGGGGCAAATTTCCATCTCACCCCCCTCTTACGCTGCCCTCAGAGCGTCAATCTTGCACGAGCACAAACTAATTATGTCAGAGGAGAAAAAATTGAATGTCCCATGATCAAAAAGATACTCGTCCCGCTGGATGATTCCGACCAGGGATACAAGGGACTCGAACAAGCACTTGCGGACCATCCCGACGGCAGCATCACCGTGTTCCACGTGATCCCGACGAGAGTCGACTATCCCGGGGCGGTGCCCGTGACCACCGACGATTTCAGGGAAGTCGCCGAGAAGCGCGCCGAAGACATCTTTAATCGTGCCCGCGAGATTGCCACGGAGTCAGACCACGACGGTGAACTCGAAACACTGACCGCCGAGGGGAAACCAGCCCGCGAAATCGTCGCCGCAGCAGAGGACTTCGACCGGATCGTCATGGGCAGTCACGGCCGTGACGCGTTGAGTCAGATTCTCCTCGGGAGTACGGCCCAAACCGTGGTCCGACGCGCCCCGGTACCGGTATTGATTGTCAGGTAACCGAGTCGCCGTTCCGTGACGGTCAGCCCGCCGATCAGTCGCCGGCTCCGGCCGCTCTGGGCTCCGGTTCCGGCCCGCCGGCGCGTTGCCGGAGGGCAATCACGGCAATCAGACCGAGACCGGCGAGGTCGGTCACCATGGTCGTAGCGATCAACAGGACGGCACCCACGACTAGCAGGCCCCGTTCGACGCGGGTCGATGGTGCGAGCAGGTATCCCTGCGTCCCGGCCGAAAGCACTACCACCCCGAGGATGCCCGTTACCGCCGCGAGAGCGATCTCCGTCGTACTCCCGATCAACAGCAACTCCGGCCCGAAGACGAACAGATACGGGACGAGAAAGCCCGCAAGCGCGAGGTTGACGGCGGTGAGTCCTGTCTTCCAGGGATCCGAGCCCGCGATGCCGCTCGCGGTGAACACAGCCAGCATGATCGGGGGCGTGATCGCGCTGATGATGCCGAAGTAGAAAATGAACAGGTGGGCGGCGATGAGTTCCACGCCGAATTGGACGAGCGCCGGTGCCCCAAGCGCCGCCAGCACCACGTAGGCAGCCGTCGTCGGCAACCCCATCCCGAGCACGATCGAGGAAACCATCGTCAAGACGAGCGCGATGAGCAAGACCCCGCCCGAGAACGTCGCGATGAGCGAACTGAATTTGAGTCCGAGTCCCGTCAGCGTCACCATCCCGACAACGAGCCCTGCGGTGGCACACGCCGCTGCGACCGGCACGGTCATCCGCAGACCACGGTCGAGCGCGGACACGGTCGTGCGGATCCCGGATTCGATGATCCGCCGGACTTCGGCGACGTCGCCGTTCCCGACGGCCCGCGCGAACCCGACGGCCGTGTCCTTCGGAACGCTGACGACGCCGGTCAGCAGGATCGCATAGAACGCCGCGAGCATTGCCGAGAAGCCACTCACCAGCAGCCACACCAGCACGATAAGCGGGATCAGGAAGTGGCCACCGGTCCGAAGGAGGGTCAATGGGTCCGGCAGTTCCGACGCGGGAACGCCTTTCAGTCCCTCCCGCTTGGCGCGGAAATGGACCGCGGCGCCGATAGCCAAAAAGTACAGGAGCGCGGGAATCGCGGCCGCCGCGATGATCTCCACGTAGGGAATGCCCGTCCAGGCGGACATGATGAACGCCCCGGCGCCCATCACCGGCGGCATGATCTGTCCACCGCTCGACGCCGAGGATTCGACGGCAGCGGAGTACCGACTCGAGAAGCCCGTCCGTTTCATCAAGGGAATCGTGAA
>JAHENO010000313.1 GCA_018609945.1 Haloarculaceae archaeon
CGATCGTGCCGAGCGGCCAGACGGTGTCCGCGTGCCCGATCAGGAGCTGGATCTCGCCGGTCTCCGCCCGTGCCGGCGACCAGGCCTCCAGCCGCCCGCCCGTCTCGTCACCCGGAATACGGCTCGTCTTCAGTCCGGCGGCCCGGAGATCACTCCCCAGCCGATCGAAAAACCGGTCGAACGTGTCGGGGTTGTCCGTCGGCGTCTCGATTTCGACCAGCTCGAGGAGGTGCTCCGCCAGCGAATCGCGATTGTCCTCGATCCAGTTCTGGACTGCCCCTTCGCGGGGCGTATTTTCCCCGGCGCTCGTCATCGTTCGAACCCTTCGGGGAACGGGAACGCTTGCGTCCGGCTGACGCTGGCGACCCGATCCGGATAGAAGTACGTCAGCACCGGTGCCCGTTCCAGCACCGCCTCCGGTTCGGCGTCGGTCGAGCGGTAGGCGTCAGTGTGAACGTGTTTGGCGACGATCTCGCCGGCGACGAGCCCGCCCCTCCCGAACCCATCGACGATCCGATCCAGTTCGCACTCCAGGACAGCGTAGGTATCGGCCACGGCGGGCGCGTCGACTGTCTCCGCGTCCACCGTCTCGATCATCTCGAGCGAGGGTTTCGACCCCTCCTCGTCGCGCTCACCGGCGGCCAGGCTGGCGTCGAGCAGGTTCTCGGGACGCGGGTAGCTGACGGTGAACGAGCCGTTGCGCTCGGCGTTGTGGTACGTGCTGTGTTCCGGGGTACAGACGAACCCGAAGTAATCCGACCAGCCGAGCGGGATCGCCAGGTGTTTCGGAGCCAGGTTCTCCGAACCGTCGGCCTCGCGCGTCCCGACGATCACCAGCGGGGCCGCCGTGTACATCGTCTCGAAGAACGGTTGATCCGGTTGCAGCGTGACCATGTCCGGATCGTCTGAGAGGCTCATTGCCCCACCCTGTCGGTCGCCGTTGAAAAACCAGTTCCCCTCGATCCCACTCTCGTGACAAACCGATCGACGAGCGATCGGCGAAGCCGGTCGCGTGGTTTGACATCAAAGGTTCTACCACCTCTCAGTTTCGCTTTCTGAAGCGAAATCGCATTGAACGGCGAGAGTGTATCCTGACATACGATGACTGCACCGACCGCACCTGATAATGACTGCTGTAGTTCATTGCCGGATCGATCGCGGTACAGCCTGCGGTTGACCTGGAAAACAGCTACAGCAATCCGTATGAGACAGCCCCCGCCCGATGGTGAGCCTCATGGTGGGTGAGACACTTCTCGACGGGTTGCGTCTGGCCGGTGAGATGGGCTGGGAGACGTGGTGGGCGCTGGTGCTCGGGTTCACGATCGCCGGTGCTGTCGAGACGTTCGTCAGTGAAGAGAAGATGTCGGCCGTCCTGGGCGGGGATGGGTTGCGCGAACTCGGCCTGGGCACCGTCTTCGGCGCGGCGTCCTCGTCGTGTTCGTTCGGTGCCGTCGCGACCACCAAATCCCTGTTCAAGAAGGGCGCGTCGCCGGTGGCCAGTCTCGCCGCCTTCCAGTTCGCCTCGACCAATCTGGTCATCGAACTCGGGCTCGTGATGTGGATTCTGCTGGGCTGGCAGTTCGTGCTGGCCGACTACGTCGCTGGCCTCGTGTTGATCGCGTTGCTCGCGGTGACGTTCACGTATCTCGTCCCGGATGGATGGTTCGAGGCGGCACGCGAGCACCTCCGCACCTCGGACGGCGTGCGCGACCCGTCCTGTGGCATGGAGGTCGATCCGACCAGCGCCGACGTCTGCACGCTGGAAACCGACGGTGGGACCGAGTATTTCTGCTCGGAGTCGTGCAAGCGAGCCTACGTCGAACAACAGCGCCAGGACGCCGCGGGATGGCGCGAGCGACTGCTGACCCGCGACGGGTGGCGTCTCGCCTCGAAGAACGCCCTCGGGGAGTGGGGGATGCTCTGGAAAGACATCCTCGCGGGCTTTCTGATCGCCGGTCTCATCGGGGCGTTCGTCCCCCGGGCCTGGTGGACGAGGCTGTTCGGGCTCGGTGCCGAGGGGACGCTCACCTGGGTGGTCGCCAGCGCGGTCATCGGCGTGGTGATCGGTGTCGTCACGTTCGTCTGCTCGGTGGGCAACGTTCCGTTTGCGGTCATCCTCTGGAACAACGGCATCGCCTTCGGCGGTGTGATGAGTTTCATCTTCGCGGATCTGATCGTCCCCACCATCGACGACGCCTACCGGCGGTACTACGGCCTCCGGATGGCCGTCGTGTTGTTCGTCTCGATCTTCGTCACGGCAGTCGTCTCCGGGGTGGTCATCCACTACGCCTGGAGCGGACTCGGACTCGTCCCGCCACAGGGCAGGGCCGGTGGGACCGCACCCTCGGGGTACACGGTGTATCTCAACGCCGCGTTCACGCTCGTTCTCCTCGGCCAGATCTACGTCGGCTACTGGGCGACGAACGACGAACCAGCGACGGACCACGACATGCACACCGGATGACCACCGGTCGGAGTCATAGAGACCGGTATCACTGACGACAGATCAATGGATGGACGACGACTGTACGACTGGTGGAGCCGGAACCTCTGGGCACTCAGGGGCATGTACGGGCTGGTGTTTCTGGGCCGCGAGCGGACGTTTCGCCGACGGAGTATCGCAGCTCTGGACCTCGATTCCGGAGACAGCGTCCTGGAACTGGGCTGTGGTCCCGGCAATTCGTTCGCCCCGCTCAGGGACGCTGTCGGCCCGGACGGGCTGGTCGTCGGCGTCGATTACAGCCACGGGATGGTCGAGCGGGCGAGCGACCGGATTGCCGACGCCGACTGGGAGAACGTCCACGCCGTTCAGGCTGACGCGACAGAACCGGGGCTCGTCCCCGACTCCTTCGACGCGGCGTATGCGGCGATGTCGATGAGTGCGATGCCCGACCCCCGGGCTGTCGTCGAGGCCGCGGCGGCGTGTCTCCGGCCCGACGGGCGGCTTGCGGTACTCGACGCCCGACCGTTTCAGCGGCTGCCGCTGTCGGTGCTGAATCCGCTCGTCGTTCCGGTGTTCGCGCGCCTCACGGACTGGGACCACGAAACCGACATCCCGGCTGCAGTCGACGGCGCGTTCGAGACACACGCGCTACGCGACTACCACGGCGGGTCGATATACGTCGCCACCGGATCACGACCGCAGGCGAACTCCGGTCCGGCAGCCACCGACTGACGGTCTCGTCGGTGGGTCGCTACGCTCGCACGGCGCACCCGAACGCAGCACCCCGGAGCTGTGATCCCGCAGGCTGTGGCGTCAGAACACTCGAATCGTGGGCCGGAGCGGAGCGAGCACAAGACACTTACGACCGTTGCTGAATCTTCGAGACATGTCCTCGCCCTCCCGACGTGCCGTCCTCGGCGCGCTCGCGTCCGTTCCCGTGACAGGCTGTCTCGAGATGGTCGGGCCGACGACGCAAACGACGCCGACAGATCGACCCGGCGGGACGGCAACCCCGACCGCCGACGACGAAGCGACGACCGCAACCCCCACCCCATCGGGACCGGTACGCCGCCAGCCCGGCGACGCCTACGAGACGAACGAGCTGTCGGTGACCGTCTCGGACCTCGCAGTTCGTCACGGGATGGTGACCTTCGAGGGCGTCCACCCGGACCCGAAATGGGTGGAGGGCGCGCAGTTCCTGCTCGCAACTCTCGGAGTCGACGGCGAGCAGGACCCGGCGACTCTCGACGTGACCGCGACTGCGAACACGCTCGACGGGCGTCCGGACCGCTACGCCGGGTTCGCACCGGACGCCCCCGAGTCGGTCCAGCCCCTCGGATTCGCTCTTCCGACCGATGCTGGCATCTCGGAGGCTGCCGTCGTCTGGAACGGACCCCGCGAGGTCCGGTGGCCACTCCCTGACGACCTCGTGGCGAAACTCGCCAGCGCGCCCGAGTTCTCGCTGGACGGATTCCGCGTCCCCGAGACGGCCCGCGAGGGCGTGGCCATCGACGTGGAACTCGACGTGACAAACACCGGCGACCGGGACGGTCACTTTCTGGCCGAACTCGGGAACGGAGCCATCTCCGATCAGCCCGAAATCGAGGTGGCGGTCCCCGCCGGTGAGACCGTGACGGCCTCCCGCCCGGTGGAAGCACGGTTCTTCGATGGTGCGATGGACGTGGTGTGTCGGTGGGAAGCCGGCGTCCGGCACCGGCCCGTCGAACCCGCGTGACGATCCCTTCCGTCGGAGTCACGCGTCTGCGTCGGAGACTTTCACGAGTTGCTTGCCGATGTTCTCACCCTCGAACAATCCGAGGAACGCGTCCGGTGCGTTTTCCAGTCCATCGACGACAGTTTCGCGGTACTCGAGATGGCCGGCGTCGACGAAGCCGGCGAGGCGCTGGAGCGCTTCGTTCCAGCGGTCGCCGTAGTCCCGGACGGGAAGGCCCTCGACGCGAGCACGGGACTGGATGAGTTGCCAGAGTTTTCGGGGCCCAGTCGGCTGGTCGGTCGCGTTGTACAGGGCGATCTGACCACAGACCGCGACGCGAGCGCGGACGTTCAGCGACGGCCAGATGGCGTCAGTTATCGGGACCGCCCACGTTATCAAAATAAACGTCGACACCATCGGGGCAGACCGCTTCGAGTGCCGTTCGGAGGTCGTCACCGTCGGCAACAGCGTGGTCGGCCCACAGCAGATTTCCGGCGACGATGTCGCCGGGGGCGAACTCGAAATCCTCCTGCGTTGACGCGCCGGTCGGGCAACTCGCAAGTCGCCACTGTCCGGTCTGGACGTCGGCCATGTCCCCGGTTGGCGGGGTCGACTGGTCAAGTTTGGATTTCTGCGTGGTCGCGCCTGTCTTGCTTTCCCGGCCTGGCTGACACCGGTGTCCCAACCCGAAGGCGCTGAACAGCGGTGGCTGCGCAGTGGTACACCTATTACTGACGGGGAAGTAGTGGTGCTCGCGATGTCATCGATTCCCGAAGAGTACCACGATTTGGTGATGGAGAAACCGACGTTCACCACGCTGACGACGATGTTGCCCACGGGTATGCCGCACATGACGATCGTGTGGATCGACTACAACCCCGACGAGGACCGTGTCCTGGTCAACACCGAACGCGGTCGGCGCAAGGAGAAGAACGTCCAGAACGACCCGCACGCGGGGATTCTGGCACCGGACCCGGAGAGCTGGTGGCGCTGGCTCTCCGTCGCGGGCGAGGTCGACGAGGTCACCACGGACGGTGCGCGCGATCACATCGACGCGTTGACCCGGCGCTACCTCGGCGAAGAGACCTATCCGAACCCGATCCAGACCGAGCGCGTCATCATCGAAATCGAACCCGAGCACGTCATCACGTTCAGTCCCGATGGGTGATCCCCCGGATCCCTCATCCGACGTCTGGTGATGGCACTCCGGGCTACGCTGGAGTATGCCGGTCGGTCCACCTCGCCGGGGGCTGCCGACTATCCTTTTGTACGTTCGGACCCCACGTGCTCCCATGCTATCGCGGGAGCGTGGTGAGTGATAGTGCGACGGAGTATCCCGTACGTGCTCACCGGTCTGGGTCTCGTGGTGGGCCTCGTCGTCCTCCTGTCCAGTCCACTACCAGCGGCGGCGCTGAATTATCTCGTCGGCGGAGCGTTTCTCGCGGTCGCCGTCGCCAGCGTGACATACCTGATCATCGCCTTTAGCGGCCCGGACGAACGTCGACCGGATTTCTGATACTGACCGCTGCAGTTCATTACCGGACCGACCGCACGACGTCGTACGGTCGACCTGGAAAATAGCTACAGCGGTCAGTATCAGCAGAGAGTCCCACAACGCCCCTGCCGCCGAACGACACCCGCCGTTTTATTCACACCACGCCCGTAGCTATCTCATGGTCTCACGAATTCTCGTGCCGATGGACGACTCAGAGATGTCCCAGCGAGCACTCGAGTATGCCCTCGAGAACCACCCGGACGCGGAGGTCACCGTCTTGCACGTCGTCGGTGAACCATCACCGATGATGGGAGCGGCCGCCGGGCTCGCCCTCGAGGACAACAGAGAAGAGGCCGCCGAGAAACTGGCGGCGGAGGTGTTCGAACGAGCGAGGGACCTCGCCGCCGATCACGATGTCGACATCGCCACCGAGGTCCGGGTTGGTCAGCCGAGTCGGGTGATTTTGAACCGAGCCGACGACTTCGACGCGGTCGTGATTGGAAGCCACGGCGGAACACTGGCCGACCGACTCTTCGTCGGGAACGTCGCCCAGAAAGTGTTCCGCCGGTCCCCCGTTCCTGTCACAGTCGTTCGGTAAGACCTCACGCGAGAGGAACCCCCTGACTGAACCAAACCCCTCGCTGCCGGTTCGCTCACTTCGTTCGCTGCACGGGCGGCGAGGGATTTGAACCACGCCCAGACGTGCTCGCCGCGCTGCGCGCGTCTGGTCTCCTTCAAATCCCCGGACTGTTTTCACGGCTCACTGTCGTTCGCCGGAAAACGGGCGGCGAGGGATTTGAACCCCCGACCATCTGGTCCGGAACCAGGCGTTCTGTCCGCTGAACTAGCCGCCCTCACGGGCCCGTAACAGGCAGCGAATAATAACCGTTGTCACTCAGGGCGACTCGTCGGTCTCCAGCGTGAAACTGGCGGTCGGGTAGGCCGTGCAGGTCAGGCAGTAGCCACGCTCCATCTCGTCCTCGTTGAGCGTGTCGTTCTGACTGTGCTGGATGTAGTCCTGGGCGGGACCCTCCTCGATGTGGCCCGAACACGAGAGGCACTGTCCCTCGCGGCAGGCATACGGCAGGTCCCAGCCCTGCTCCTCGCCGGCCTCGAGGATGTTCTCGTTGTTGGCGATCTCGATGGTCTCGCCCTCCTTGGCGAACTCGATCTCGTAGACCTCGATCTCGTCGTCGGAGATGGCGTCGGGGTCGAACCCCTCGTCTTCCTCCTCCTCGCCCTCGGCGAGTTCCCCCTCGGCACCGGCGCCGATGGCGCCCGCGGCGCCGCCACCGCCGATCGAGCGGTTCATCGGCTCCGGGAACTCCGTCTCCGGGACCGACTTGGCACGCTGTTCGAGGACCTGCTGGGAGATGTCCTCGGTGGGTTCCCAGCCCGTCCCCTCGGCGTAGTGGGCGACCACCACGACGACCGTCAGGACGAACGCCGCGAGCACTGCGGGCGAGGTCAGCGTCGTGAGGTCGGCAAGCCAGAAGCCCATGAACCCGAGCCACAGCAACAACGCAACGCCGATGGCGATGGCGTCTCGGTTCATGTTGGGTGCTATAGCGCACCGGTTTAATTAACTGTTGTTTCGGCGTGTCCGTTTCGCGTCGGCGGGACACGGCACCTCTCAGAGCATCCCTTCGACGGCTGTCCAGCGCTTGTCGTCGTAGGTCCGCCGCTGGTCGGTGTCGAACTCGCGTTCGATGCGCCGCCGGAGCGTCCGCTTGCCCTCGCGGTCGATCCGGGCCAGTTCGTCGGCCTTGCCGACCGCCAGCGGCGGCCCGCGCTCGCCGGCGATCTCCGAGAGCACGTGGCCGGTCAGGGCCGCGCGCAACTCGGGATCGGCAGTGAACGCGTGGGGGGCCTCGATCCGGTAGACGAGGTCGTCGCGCGGGTCGTAGACCACGAAGAACGTGACCTCGTAGGCCGTCGCGTCGAGCGCGCGCTCGCACTCGACCGCCGGCGAGTCGCCCGCGAGCATCCCGTCGGTGCCGACCCGCGAGCGAAACCAGTTCGTGAACGTCAGCGCGTCGGTCTTCGGGGTGCCGTCGGCGTCGACGCGCTCGAGGACCCGCCGGAAGAAGGCGGCGTCGTCGACCCAGGGTGCGCCGAGTTTCCCGCGGAGGGTCCGCGTAATGCCCTTTGCGGCGCTGTTCTTGACGAATCCGACGAGCGGGACCTCGCGCTCGACGAACGTCTCGACCAGTTCGAGGTAGTTCGCGACCACGTCGCGGGGCTGTTCCTCGTCGGTGAGCAGTCGGCGCAACTCGGGATCGCGCTCGCCCCACTTCAACAGCCCCGTGGGGTAGATCGGCCCGTCGAGGACCAGCAGGTCGTCGACCACCTCGGCCTGGTCGAGGGCGTGCTCGCTCTCGGCGAGATACAGCGCGAGCGCGTGGACGACCGTCTGCTCGTAGCGGTCGACGCGGGGGGCGTGCAGGACCCGACGGCGGGCGTATCCCTCGTCGTCGAGGCGCCAGTCGGGGTCGTGGACGTCGACGCTCGGATCGTTGGTGTGGACGGTCATCACGATGGTCCGGGCGCGGTGCAACTCGATGTCGGAGGGCACGGCGGCCATCGCGGCCTGGGAGACGTCGAGCACCAGCCCGTTCTTGAACGTCGTCGGGTTGATCGTGCCCGCGTCGAGGCCGTGCTGGGTGTCGAACGGGGAGGGTTCGAGCGCGACGTCCTCGACCGGGACCTTGTGGCGCTGGACCGAATCGAGCGGCTCCAGGACCGGCTCGCCGTCGACGTAGAGCGGGTCGAGAAACTCCGACCAGGCGCGGTCGACGAGCTCGCTGTGGTCGGTCTCGTCGACGCGCTCGGTGACACGGGTGGCCAGTCGTGCGATGCCGTCGACGTGGACCGGGTCGAGCGTCATGGCCCGGGTCAGTCCTCGCCCCACTCTCGTAACATCCGCCCGAGGGCTTCGGCAATCTCCTCGTAACTCTGCATCGAGAGCCCGTCGGTCGTGATGAGCACGCCCTTGCGGTCGACGGCGACCCGGAGCAGGTAGCCGTTTTCGAAGGCCCGCACGGTGAACTTGTAGCGGCCGAGTTCCGAGTTCTGGTAGGCGTTGCCCGTCTCCCGGTAGCCCCGCCACTCGTGGCCGACGAACGTGTTGAGGTCGGCGTCGCGCTCGAGGTCGTCGCGCAGGTAGAGCTGATCGAAATCGGACCGCGTGAAGTAGGTGACCGACCGGAGGCTGTCTCCCGTCGCCGTCCTGGCGGTCGTGACGATGTGTTCGGCCTGCTCGTCCGACAGGAGCTGTGACTGCATGTCTCAACGCTGACGGGCCGGCTACATAACTTCGGTGTTCCGGACGATTCCGGAGACAACCGCCTCCCGGATGGCGGATCGTGCCGGCCCGTCCGGAAGCGAAAGTAACGTACGCTGTCCCCGCGACCGACCAGTATGCAGGTCGGCCTGGTCATCCTCGACGGCTGGGGGCTCAATCCGGACGACGACGTGCGGGACGCGGTCGCGGCCGCAGCGACGCCGACCGTCGACCGCTACTGGCGGGAGGGCGCCCACGCCACCCTCGAAACCCACGGCCGGCGGGTCGGGCTCCCCGAGGGCCAGATGGGCAACAGCGAGGTCGGCCACCTCAACATCGGCGCCGGCCGGGTCGTCAAGCAGGCCTCTGCTCGCGTGACCGACGCCATCGCACGCTGGCGAGGGGAGACACCGCCCGACATCGACCCGGACGACGTCCCCATCGACGAGAACGAGGCCATCGATTCGGCGTTCGCCCACACGGAGGAGACCGGCGGCCGCGTCCACTTTCTCGGGCTGGTCAGCGACGGCGGCGTCCACTCCTACCAGTCCCACCTCCACGCGCTGATCGACCTGGCGGCCGAGCGCGGCGTCGAGGCAGTCACGCACGCCTTCACGGACGGCCGGGACACCGCGCCGGAGAGCGGCGCGGGCTACCTGGCCGACCTCGAATCCCACGCCGCTGACCGGGGCACCGGCCACGTCGCCACGGTGTCGGGACGCTACTACGCGATGGACCGCGACAGGAACTGGGAGCGGACCAGGCGCGCCTACGACGCCATCGTCGACCGGGCGGCCGACCACACCGCGGAGTCGGCCGTCGCCGCCGTCGAGGCCGCCTACGACCGGGGCGAGACGGACGAGTTCATCGAGCCGACGCTAATCGAGGGGCGGCCCCCGCTGCAGGACGGCGACGCGGTGATCTTCTTCAATTTCCGATCCGACCGCGCCCGGCAACTGACGCGGATGCTCGCG
>JAHENO010000314.1 GCA_018609945.1 Haloarculaceae archaeon
GGTACCCGACGTCGATACGCCACCCGTCCATGCGGATCGCGTCGATCGTCCGCCCGGACTGGAGCAACAGATCCACCGCGTCGCTGATCTCGTACTCGCCGCGGTTCGAGGGCTGAACCAGATGGCAGGCGTGGAAGATTGCCGGTGTGAACGTGTAGAAGCCGGTCATCACGAGGTTCGAAGGCGGATCGTCGGGTTTCTCGACGACCTCGACGATTTCCCCGTACTTGTTGGTGTCACAGACGCCGTAGCGGGAGGCTTCCTCCCAGGGCACTTCCTCGACGAGGAAGGCCGCGTCCGCGCGGTCTTCCTGCTGGCGGTTGAGGACGTCCTGGAGGTTGGCCCGGAAGATATTGTCCCCCAACATGAGCATGAACGGCTCGTCGATATACTCCTCGACGGTCAGCAGTGCGTGGGCGAGACCGTTCTGTTCGCGCTGATGGGCGTACGTGATGGGGATGTCTTCGAAGTCGTCCCCGTAGTGCTCGATGATCGTCTCTTTCATGTACCCGACGACGACGAGGAGTTCGTCCGCGCCGAGTTCTGCGAGCTGTTCGAAACAGTGGGTCAGGATTGGCTTCCCGGCGACTTCGACCATCCCCTTCGGTTTGTCCTCGGTGAGCGGTCGGAGCCGCGTCCCCTCACCCGCAGCGAGCAGAACTGCTTTCATTGACCTGTAATCATCGAGGCAGTTATAAAAACGCTTGGAGTGCTGGATCCCTCTGAGTCTCATCTGTCCCAACCGGCAGAGACGGCCTGGTCGCCATGGGCATTCGGTACAGCGTTATCTCGCGAACAGTGGGCTACGTGCGCATGCTTCTTGATCGTGAATCATACTGCCGGCTATAACCCCGTGAGAAATTTCGACCACCCGTGGGCTCGAATATCTTCACGAAGTTATAGCCGGCAGTATCAGTCGGACAATCTGTACGTATCGCAGGCGGATGATCGGATCCGTCGTCTTTTTTGCCTGCTCGGACGTGACCCACGTATGCAGATTCTCGTTACTGGTGGCGCGGGGTTCATCGGCGGCCACCTTGCCGAGCAATTCGTCGCCGACGGCCACGACGTGGTCGTGCTGGACAACTTCGAGCCGTTCTACGACACCCGCATCAAGGACCGCACCGCCGAGGTATGCCAGGACCGTGCCGACGCAGGCGATGGCACCTACCGCCTCGTCGAGGGCGACGTCCGTGACGCCGAGACGGTCGAGACCGTTGTCGCCGAGGCCGAGTTCGTCTACCACCAGGCCGCCCAGGCCGGCGTCCGCCCGAGCGTCGAGAACCCCCGGAAGTACGACGCGGTGAACGTCGACGGCACGCTGAACGTCCTGGACGCGGCGCGCGATCACGGCATCGACCGGGTCGTCGTCGCCTCCTCCTCGTCGGTGTACGGCAAGCCCCAGTACCTGCCCTACGACGAGTCACACCCGACGACGCCGGTCAGTCCCTACGGCGCCTCGAAACTCGCCGCCGAGCGCTACGCCTGTGCCTACGGCGAGGTGTACGACATGTCGGTGGTCGTTCTCCGGTACTTCACGGTCTACGGCCCGCGGATGCGCCCGAACATGGCCATGACGAACTTCGTCTCGCGGTGTCTCAACGGCGAGCCGCCGGTCGTCTACGGTGACGGTACCCAGACCCGGGATTTCACCTACATTGACGACGTCGTTCGAGCGAACGCCCAACTGCTCTCCGAGGCCGCCGCCGACGGCGAGGCACTCAACATCGGCAGCACCGACACCATCGAGATTCTGACCCTCGCCCGGGAGGTCCGCGACCAGCTCGCGCCAGGTCTCAAGATCGAATTCGACGAGCGCCACGCCGCCGACGCCGAACACACCCACGCCGATACGAGCAAGGCACGCGAGGTCCTCGGATACGAACCGACCTACACGATCCGGGAGGGTGTCGAAGCCTTCATCGAGTGGTATCGCGAGAACCGCGAGTGGTACGAGCCGCTGGTGATGTCCTCGTGAGCCAACGCACGGGAAACTGCGCGAATGTCGACTCACTCACGGGTGCGACGATCCTCGTCACTGGCGGTGCGGGATTCATCGGCTCTCACATAGTCGCGACGCTGGCCGCGGACAACGAGGTCCGTGTCCTCGACGATCTCTCGAGTGGCCACCGCGAGTACGTCCACGAGGCGGCGACGCTCCAGGTCGGCGACGTTCGCGACGAGACCGCAGTCCGTGCGGCGATGGAAGGCGTCGACATCGTCTTCCACCAGGCGGCCCTCGTGAGCGTCGACCGCTCCATCGAGGCGCCCGAGGAGAGCCACGCGATCAACGTCGACGGGACGCTGACGGTCCTGGAGGCAGCCCGCGCCGAGGACGCACGGGTCGTCGTCGCCTCGAGTGCCGCCGTCTACGGCGATCCCGAGTCGGTGCCGATCACGGAAGCCCACCGCACGAAGCCGCTGTCGCCCTACGGCCTCACGAAGCTCACCGTCGACGAGTACGCCCGACTGTACCACGACCTCTACGGCCTGGAGACCGTTGCACTACGCTATTTCAACGTGTATGGACCGCGCCAGAGCGGCGAATACGCGGGCGTCATCAGCGTCTTCCGCGACCAGGCCGCAAAGGGCGGCCCGCTGACCGTCCACGGCGACGGCTCCCAGACCCGGGATTTCGTCCACGTCGCCGACGTCGTGCGGGCGAACTGTCTGGCCGCAACGACTGACGCCACCGGGCAGGCCTACAACGTCGGCACCGGTACCAGCATCTCGATCCGGCAATTGGCCGAACGCGTCCGGGAGGTGACTGACGGCCCGGTGCCGATCGAACACACCGAGGCCCGCGAGGGAGACATCGATCGGAGCTGCGCCGATATTTCGCGAGCCCGCGAAGCGTTGGGCTTCGAGCCAGCGTGGGACCTTCGTGACGGGTTGGCAGCATTGCTCGAGTGAAGCCCTACCCGTGCGCCTAGTCGACAAGACGTCGATCGAACATCCAGACAACTCCGGCCAGAACCGACGACATCATCCACGGCCAGACGTCGGAACTCAACAGCAGATCGGCAGCGGGTGGGTGCCACCAGGAGAGCGGGTAGAGATACGGCGGAGCGAGCCCACTCGCACGGATGACCGCCAGGTCGAACACGAGATGCAGGAGTATGCCAGCCAACAGCCAGCCGAACCCCGACAGCCGGCGCCCCCGCTCGAATCCCAGGGCGCCGACGGCTGCCAGTGTGCCCGCGGGGCCGAGCCGATGGAGACCGGTCCACAGCCAGGGCCGGCCGATCGCGTCGGAGACTGCCGAACTGCCGACGAGGAGCTGTAGTTTCGAGAGGTCCGGCACAATCGTCCCGATCATCAGGACTGCGACGTGGCGCCGATCGACCCACTCGACGTGCCACGTCACCGGTGTGAGCAGGACGTACGCCCCGAGGACGTGGGTCAACAGGTCAGGCATCCTCATCACCCTCGCGCGGGACGAACGTGAGACGCCGACGGTCGACCGTCCACGAGCGAAAGAACACCACAACTGTCAGCGCGAGTGCCCCGATCGAAACGGCGTACAGCTGCACCAAACTCGTCCGCTCGGAGACGACCACGCGCTCGGCAGCGACGGTTCCGTCCGGCTGGATCGTCCCGTAAATCTGGATTACGTCGCCGGGTTCGGCCGTCGTCTCGGCACCGACCACGGTCAGATCGGTGTCGTCGCCGACCAGCACGACGAGGGCGTCGTCGTCGTTCCGTGTGACCTCCGCCCAGACGTGGACTGTCTCACCGACGTGGGCGTCGGGGGGACTGGAGTTTCACGATGGATTCCTGGGTCACTTCGTGTCGGGGTGCGGCACCGCCGTAGTGGACCATCAATCCAAAAAAGACGAGAGCGAGCGTGAGGAGGGCGATTACTCGTCGGTGGCCGTCGTGCATTCCCGCGGGGCGACGCACCAGTCCGTACTGTGTCTTTCGGATTTCCGTGACGTGATCGTGCCGGACGCCGCGCACTCACCCGCTTTCGGTCGTTTCCGTGGATATATACGCGCCCTTCGCGTACCGCAGGTAATGACGCGGATCGACGTCATCGACAACCACGGGCAGTTCACCCACCTGGAGCAGCGGGCGCTCCGGGACATGGGTGTCGACGTCGACATCGTGGACAACGAGACGCCGCCCGACGAGATCGACGCCGACGGCCTCGTCCTCTCCGGTGGGCCGGACATCGACCGGATCGGCAACTGCCCCGACTACCTCGATCTGGACGTGCCGGTGCTGGGCATCTGTCTTGGAATGCAGGTCATCGCGGACGAACTCGGGGGAACGGTCGGGCCCGGCGAGTACGGCGGCTACGCCGACGTCACCGTCGAAATCACCGACGACGACGACCCGCTGATCGGGTCGCTCGCCCCGGAAACGCGCGTCTGGGCCAGCCACGCCGACGAGGTCAAGCGCGTCCCCGACGGATTCGAGCGGACCGGCCGGAGCGACGTCTGTGCCGTCGAGGCGATGAGCGACGACGACCGCGACCTCTATGGCGTCCAGTGGCACCCCGAGGTCGCACACACAGAGGAGGGCGAGGCAGTCTTCGAGAACTTCCTCGATCTCTGTGAGTAACGCGACAAGAAATTTTATCCCGGAAAGCGAACCCACTCACATACAATGACAGCGACGCAGGGGAATCTCGCCGCGATGTCCCGGTACATCGTGGGGACGCCGCGGTGGTACGCGAGCGTGGCGCTGGCGCTGGCGCTGGCGGCAGTCACCGGCGTCGCCGCCTTCGACTCCGCGTACCTCCTCGACGACGCCTGGCGAGGGGTGTTCTTTATCGGCCTCCCGACGGTCGCGGCGAGTTTCTTCACCGCCACGGTGGACCGGCGTCTCGGCGGGCAGATGACGCCCGACCGCTCGTCGCTGCTCGCGCTCGTCTCGGAACTGCTCGTCATCGTGGTTCTCACGGCCGCCGCAATTCTGTCGTTCCTGCTGCAACTGGGCCAGCAGTTCGTCCTCGACGCGTTGCTGGTCGCGCTGGCTGCCATCTTCGCGTTGCGCCTGCTGGTCCTGATGGCCGTCTCGCGGGGGCCGTTGCTCCGCGCGGCCGTGCCCGCGAGCATCCAGACGGTCGTCGCCGCGGTGATGCTGTTCGTCTACAGCGGCACGCTGTACTCGCTGCAGGTCGGCGGGCCGCTGTTGCAGACGTTTCTGGCCCGCCCCCAGGAAGCGCCCCTCCAGTTGCAGTATGCGGTCTATCCCTTCGATTTTCTGTTGCTGACCGTCATCTGTCTGGTCCACGCGTCGGCGGTGTGGGCCTTTCTCGGCGTCATCGACCGTCCCTGGCGGTCCAGCCTCGGGGTGTCGGTGCTGGATTTTGCTCAGGGATTCGTCGGCTATATCGCCGAGGGGACGAGCGAACTCGAGGAGTTCTTCGAGGAGATCGGCGAGGACGCCCTCGTGCCGGTCACCGTCCTCTCCTTTCGCCGGACGGACGGCGACGAGAAGGCGCGGTTCGTCCTGCCGATGATCCACCCGGGACCGATGGGCGACATCGGCGGCGGGAACCTCCCCGTGAAGGTCGCGCGCGCGACCGACGGGCTCTGTTTCCCGCCACACGCCACCGCCGGGCACGACTTCAACCTCGTCACCGAACGCGAGGTCCAGACGGTCTGTGAGAGCGCCGAGCGCGCCTACCAGCGCATCGAGTACGCCGCCACCGCCACCCGTGGCGTCCGCCTGACCGAGGGCCAGGCCACGCTGACCGGGCAGGCCTTCGGCGACGACGCGCTCGCCGTCTCGACGTTCTCCCCGTCCCCCGCGGACGACGTCGAGTACGCCGTCGGGCTCTCGGCGATGGCCAAAGCCAGTGCTCCGGGCCTCGATGACATCCTGCTCGTCGACGCCCACAACTGCAACGACGGCCTCACCGGCGAGGACCTCGGCCACGTCGTGCCCGGCAGCGAGCGATCCTTCGACATGATCGACGGGGCCGAACGGCTGGGCAAGCGCCTCCGGTCGCTCGACCAGCACCCCATCAGGCTGGGGACGGCCTGGGACGAGACGCCCTGGGACCCCGAGGACGGCGTCGGTCCGCTGGGTATCCGGGTCGCAGTCATCGAGGCCGGCGACCACCGGACCGCCTACGTGCTCGTCGACGGTAACAACATGGAGCCCGGCCTCCGCGAGCGCGTCCTGGCAGCCGTCGACACTGTCGACCTCGTGGAGGTGATGACCAGCGACACCCACGTCGTCAACACGGTCGAGGCCGAAAACCAGGTCGGCGAGGGCATCCCGGACGACGCCTTCGTGACGCTCGTCCGGTCGCTGATCGACACCGCTGTCGAGGACCTCGAACCCGTCGAGGCCGGGATGGCAAGCGAGAAAGCCGAGGTGACCGTCTTCGGCAACGACCGGACAGAGACCCTGGCCAGCCACGCCAACGCGATGCTCCCCATGGCCACCGCGCTCGCCGGGGCCTTCGTGTTCGCCGTCTTCTCCGTCTCGCTACTGATCTTCCTGATCGCGTCGGGCACGCTTCCGTGATCGGCCTCCGGATCGGAGTCAGCTAACCCACGGCGTCACCGGTCGTGGTCGTCCCGCTTGCACCGCACGGGCCGTGCTATATAAGGACAGACGGGTGCAAGCACACCCGTGCCACGCGAGATCGTCCCCGACATCTACGACATCACTGTTCGCACCGGCCCGGCGAGTCGGCGATACCGCGCGTTCCTCGTCGACGACGAGAACCCCACGCTGTTCGACGCCGGGTTCGCCGACACGACCGACGCGCTGTTCGAGGGCATCGAGGCGACCGGCCTCCGCCCGGAGCGGCTCGTCATCACACACGCGGACCCCGACCACGTCGGCGGGCTGGACGCCGTTGTCGAACGCTACGGGACC
>JAHENO010000315.1 GCA_018609945.1 Haloarculaceae archaeon
AAGACCGTCACTGTTCCCGACACCCACGTCGCGGTGGCCGGCGTCGAGAAGATCGTCCCCAGCGTCGAGGACCTCCAGCCGTTCGTCGAACTCATCGGCCGCTCGGGCACCGGCCAGGACATCACCAGCTACATCTCGCTGTTCACGCCGCCGATGGACTCCCCTCCCGTCGACTTCGACGACCCCGACACGCCCATCACGGACGGCGAGGTCAACCGGGACTTCCACCTCGTGTTGATCGACAACGGCCGCATGGCGATGCGCGAGGACGACGACCTGCGCGAGACGCTGTACTGCATCCGGTGTTCGGCCTGCTCGAACACGTGCGCGAACTTCCAGTCCGTCGGCGGCCACGCCTTCGGCGGCGAGACCTACTCGGGGGGCATCGCGACCGGCTGGGAGGCCGGCATCGAGGGGCTCGACACCGCGGCGGAGTTCAACGACCTCTGTACGGGCTGTTCGCGGTGTGTCGAGGCCTGTCCCGTCAAGATCGACATCCCCTGGATCAACACCGTGGTGCGCGACCGGATCAACAGCGACACGGACCCGAACGTGGAGTTCCTGGTCGACGGACTCACGCCAGACACCGAAGCGAGCGGTCCCGACCTCCAGAAGCGCCTCTTTGGCAACTTCGAGACGCTGGCGAGGCTGGGAAGCGCGTTCGCGCCGCTGTCGAACTGGGTGGCGAACGCGGCCCCCGCGAAACTCCTCCTCGAACGGGTGGCGGGTGTCGACAGCCGCCGTGACTTCCCGGCCTTCCGGCGGCCGACACTCGCCGAGTGGTTCGAGGAGCGGTCGGCGACTGCCGATGCGGGCGACAGGCAGGTCGTGCTCTACGCCGACCTCTACACGAACTACATGCTGGTCGAGCGCGGGAAGGCAGCAGTCCGCGTGCTGGAGGCGCTCGGGTGCGAGGTGGCGGTGCCACCGGTTCCAGGAAGCGGCCGCGCACCCCTCTCGCAGGGCATGATCGACACGGCGCGGACCAAGGCCGAGCGCGTCTCGGAGACGCTGGACCAGTACGTCGACGCCGGCTACGACGTGCTCGTCATCGAGCCCAGCGACCTCGCGATGTTCCGCGGGGACTACGAGCGGTTGCTCCCCGAGGAGGCGTTCGCCTCGCTGGCCGAGAACAGCTACGAGATCGTCGAGTACGTCTACGGCCTGCTCGCCAACGGCGCCGACGCCGACGCGCTCGCGACGGGTGACGACACGACCGTCGCGTACCACAGCCACTGCCAGCAACGCACCATGGGACTGGAGGAGTACACGCTGGCGGTGCTGGAGGAGTGTGGCTACGAGGTGACCACCAGCGACGTCGAGTGTTGCGGGATGGCCGGCTCCTTCGGCTACAAGGAGCAGTACTACGAACTGGCGATGGACGTCGGGGCGAACCTGGCGACCCAGCTCCGGGCGGCCGACGCCGACCACGTCGTCGCCAGCGGCACCTCCTGTACCGATCAGATCGGCGACCTGCTGGACGCGGAGCCGAGGCACCCTGTGGCCCTGCTCGCACCGGACGGCTGATCCGGCCTACCCGAGTTGGCGCTGTTCGGTGACCGTCATCGTCTCGCTGTCGGACTGGACCGTCGTCTGGACGGTGATCCAGCCGTCGTGCTGTCTGACGGTGCGCGCGTCGGCCAGGGAGATCTCCACGCGCCTGGTGGTGGTGTACGACTCGCCGGATTCCATGTCGCCGACCTCCTCGACGCCTTCCCAGATGACCGTGCCGTCGGTGCCGTTGCCGGCGTAGATGCGCGTGTACACCGTCACGTTCGAATCGGCGGTCTGCTGGTCGTTGGTCAGCGTCGTCGTCACGTCACGGCAGGTCTCGCCACACTCCTCGATCCGATCGATCGAGGAGGTGAACGGCGGTCCGGTCGGCGTTGCCGTCTCCTCGGTGTCAGTCCCCGCCCCGGTGCTGCCACCCGACGATTCCGACTCCTCGGTCGGGAACGACTCGATGTCCGCGCTGTCGCCGCCCGGAGCAGGTCCGACACCCATCGCGAACGCCACGGCGGCACTCGCGATCAACAGGACCGCCCCGAACGCGAAAACCTTGTTGCGCATCCGTGATCACCTCCCGGCGGCAGTCGGGGGACCGGACGTCGACTGGCCGGCGTCGTCACTCACCGCAGGGCCGAGCGCCCCCTCGAGAACGCCGTCGACGAACTGCCCGATCGTGTACAGCACGTTCTCGACGAAGTCAGGGACCGGCCCGGGCAGGTCACTCGGCGGTCCGGCGTCCCCGGCACTCGACTGGTCTGTGCTGTCCACCGGCGCGGCCGCGCCTGCCCCCACGAACAGTGTGAGGACTGCGAGCGTGGCGAGCAGGGATCGTGCGAGCGTCATTGCAGTCGAGACCAGGGCCGAGAGCCAGTTATACCGTCACGTCCGTAAACGCCGATATCGGTCGTTTCAGGGGGAATAAAGCTGATTTAATCGGAATTAAGCCGGTTTTGGCGCACGTCCGGACTGTTGATCGTGAGAGCCCCGGTGACTGACCGGAGCTGGCCCTGTTTGCCGGTGGCGTGCGGCTGTGGTACGCTCGCTCGTCTCCCGGTCGGGCTGAAAACAGAGAGTGCCGCTGTCTAACCTGTGATTCTCCAGGCTAGGCGTCAAAGCAGCGCATCTAACGTGGGGTCCTCGATTTCACGAGATTTGCCGTGACAGAAACGTCTGACATAGTTTTATGTGGCTCTGTGGAAACGTAAAGATATGTCAGCAACGCATAGTGAAACACAATCCAAAGCGAGTTCCGGGGTTGCTATAAGCACCGCGGTCGCCGAGCGCGTGAGCACCGCGACGGACACGCCGGTGCTGGAACTCCCCCCACTGCAGGCGGCAATTGATCCCGACGTCCTCGACGCACTCGTTGGCGGGCGAACAACGACTGCCTCCGTGACATTCCGGTATGCGGGATGCGTCGTGACCGTCCGAGCGGATCGAACGATCGAAGTGTTGACCGAGTGAATACTGGAGCGCGCACACGAGCCGGGCACTAGAAGACGTTTTGCTCACCGCCGTCAGGAGATAGTGCGTACGGACGTTCTGTTTAGCCTGCAGTGCGGTAGTAGAGTACAAATTAGCCGAAACAATTTGATTCTGAATCGGTTTTCTCTTTCCACCAACCGCTGAACCGACGTTTACGCGAGGTGGCAGGAACTGGCCTGCGACTTCCAGAGTCTCTATCAGTCTCAGTGCCGAGCACTTTCCAGGGACGTTCCGGGGGCACCTCCAGCCTCATGGCGGCGGCCGATCTCAACCTCTCACTCCACGAAGAGGTCGTCGTCAAGGTATTTCAGGCCGGTGTCGCAGGCGACAGTCACGACCACGTCATCGGGATCCCGTTGGGCGGCGAGTTCGACGGCGGCCGCCACATTCAGCCCGGTGCTGGCGCCGCCGAATAGTCCCTCCTCGGACGCGAGCCTGCGCGCCACCGCACGGCCCTCGGCTTCCGGGACGGTGCGCACGTCGTCGTATAGGTCCTCGTCGAGCAGGGGCGGCTGCTCGACCACTGCCAGCCCCTCGACGGTGTGGTCGCCACCTTCGCCGGCTGAGAGATACGGCGACTCGGCCGGTTCGAGCACTGTCACACGAACGTCGCGCTCGGCTCGCAGGGCGCGGGCAGTGCCCATGGCACAACCACCGGTACCGACACCCATCACGAAGTCTGTGACGCCAGGGGCGTCGCCGAGTATCTCCTCGCCGAGCGTCGCGTATCCGTCGAGCGCGTCGGTGTTGTGCAACTGGTCGGTCCAGTAGGCTCCTGTCTCTTCTACCACAGCGTCGAGTCGCTCCTGCCAGTCGTCGATGAGTCCCGGATGGATGTGTCCGTCCGGTGTTTCGAGCACCTCCACGTCGGCTCCGAACGCCCGCATCGTGCGTATTTTCTCGGTCGCGAAGCAGTCGGCAGTGAGCAGCGTCGCGGGGTGGTCCAGCGCCGCGCAGACCATCGCCAGGCTCGTCCCCGTCGAGCCCCCGGTATACTCCACGATACGTTGCCCGGGCCCCAACTCCGCTCGCTCGCGTGCTCCTCGGATGATGGCGACCGCCATCCGGTCTTTCATGCTCCCCGTGGGGTTGGCTCCTTCCCACTTCGCGAGGATGCGGGCGCCGCCAGCCGGACGCACGGAGTCTAATTCCACTAG
>JAHENO010000316.1 GCA_018609945.1 Haloarculaceae archaeon
ATTCACGTCCCTGGACGTCGTTCCATACCTGCCGCGACTCGCGTGGGGACTGCTCACACAGCGGCTGTAGCCCCCTCAGAAGTGGCGTTCGAGGATCCTCTCGCCGGTGCGGGCTGCCAGGGCCTGCCCCGTGTTCGTCGGGTTCGGGCCGCCGATCCCGTTGGCGAGCGCGGAGTGGTCGGCCACGAAGAGCCGGTCGACGTCGTAGGCCTCGCAGGCCTCGTCGACCACCTTCCCCATCGCCATCGTGCTCTGGATGTGGATCGCGGTCGGCGGGGAGTCCGAGCGGTGGACGTGGGAGGCGCCGGCCTCCCGGAGGATCTCGCTGGCGATCTCGGCCAGTTCGTCCCGGCGCGCCCGGTCGCCCTCGCTGGGCTCGAGGTTGACCTGCGCGACCGGCCCGTGCTCGTCCGCGATCCCGGGAGTGACGGAGACGCCGTTGCGCTTGTGCGGTCGGTCGTCGGTCAGGATGAATATCGGGAGCATCCGGCGGTAGTCCGCGAGGAGTTCCTTGAGTTCGCGCCCGGCGAGCCGCCCCATCGTGTCCCAGGGTGCCTCCGCCGGGTCGTTCCGGAAGGCGAACCCAGAGGCGCTGGCGCCGAATCCCAGGAACGCCCCGATGCCCGGGGCCGCAGTGATCGGCTGGAACATGCCTACGCCGGGATAGTCGAAGCGGACGGCGCTGTCCTGGCCCTGGTACTGATCGATCGTGGGCTTGCCGATCGTCTCCTCGAGGTCGTCGGCGTCCCACAGCCCCATCACGCTGTCCGGGAGGTGGATGGTCATGCCCTTGCCGACCCAGTCGTTGTCGGGGAGCCCCGAGTTCAGCCACAGACGGGGCGTCTCGATTGCGCCGGCCGCCAGCACCACCACCTCGGCCTCGACTGCTTCCTCGGCGCCCGACCAGGTGTCCCGGAACTCTACGCCCGTCGCCGTCGGCGCATCGCCCAGCGCTGTCTCGGTTTTCACGTCGGTGACGAAGGCGTTGGGACGGATGGTGACGTTGCCCGTCTCCAGGGCCGGCGGCACGAAACTCACGTTGCTCGCCTGCTTTGCCTTCTCCTCGAAGGGCGCGCCCCGCGGGTGGGGATTCCCGGTGATGTTTCCCAGCGCGAGGGTGTCGCCCTCCACGTCGGGGTAGGTGAACGACCCCTCGTAGTCGGCGTCGACGTGGAGGCGCTCGTCGGGTTGCTTGATCGCGTTTGGCTGGGGCCGGTAGCCCGCCTCCGTCACGTTCTTCCCGTCCAGAAGGTCCCAGCCCGCGGCCTCGGCCCCGCGGACGAACAGTTCCTCCTTGGCGGTGGTGGGTGCGGGCGCCACCTCGCACATCGCCTCGACCTCCTGGTAGTAGGGGACCAGATCCGCGTAGTCGATCGGCCAGTGGCCCTGCTCGTCTATCGACGCCGGGTACGCCCTGGGATGGTTGCCGAGGTAGTGCAGGGTGGTGCCGCCGACGCCGGCACACTGGAGGATGGCGCCGTCGCCGGGGAACTTCCTGAACCAGAACCCCCGCTCGTGGTCCGCCGGGCCGAAAACGAGCTTGTTTATCATCTCGAACTCGCGGGTGGTGAACTGTTCGTCGAGGAGGTCGCCGCTGAGGTCCTCAACGCTGGAGGAGGCTTCCCCGCCGGGGTCCTCGTGGGGGGTGGGCCAGTTTTCGTTGCCGTGGAACGGCCCCGCCTCCAGGACGAGCACCGACAGACCCGCCTCGGCGAGTTTCCAGGCCGCCACCGGCCCGTCACCGCCGGCCCCCACCACCACCGCGTCGTAGCTATCCGCCACCATCTCGACCGTTCTCCACGGGGAAGGGCTCCTCGTAGTCGCTCGTGTCGTAGTCGTTCTCCCGGAACGACCCCGACTCCCGGACGACCCGCACGCCCGCATCCTCGTCGATGGTCGTCCACGACTCGCCCTGGCCGAGCGGGCTGTCGTCCGTACCGATGTATCCCCGCAGTGCCGCGTACCCGTTCGCGAATCCCGGGTAGCCGGTCTGCCGCCAGCTCTGGACCGCCTCCGGATCGTTCGGGTGGACGCGCTCGCTGGGCGGCTGGGTGAACTCGTCGTAGCCCTCCCACTCGCTGTAGTAGATCATCTCCACGAACCCGATGACGAGCTGGCCGACGAGGCCGGCGTCGAACTCGAAGAGGTCGTGGTCGGTCGGCATCACCTCGATCTCCAGTTCGTCGAGGATCGCGATGGCGCGCAGCCGGTCCTCCCGCGACAGCTCCGCGAACGGTCCCACGGCGCGTTCCGTCTCGTCCGGGCCGAGCAGTGATAGTGCCCGGTCGGAGCTTGGCTCGTCCTCGTTGTCGCCTCGCTCCAGCAGCTTCAGCGCCGCCTTATCGAGGGTGTGCGCGATGGGATCGGCCAGCTCGATGTTTCCCTGCGGACCGAGGACGGGCAGTCCGAACTGGAACCCGTCGTCGACGTAGGTGATGGCGAACTCGTCGAGGTCGATTGCCAGCCCCCCGGGGACGTGTTCGGGGCCGAGTTCCTCGGCCAACTCCGGCGTCTCGGGGACCACCGCGTCGACAATCGCCCGAAACGTCACTCGCGTGTGTGGATCGACCGCCTGGGCAAGCCCCACCGCTTCCAGGAGCCAACCCGCGACGGACGTCAGGCTCCGCCACGTTTCGGACAGCCATCGTACCGGTCGTCGTATCAGGCCGCCCAGTGCCATACCCACGAGTCGCCCCATGGTATCAAAAATGTTACTCCGCCCAGACATCCACGAATTCCCGTCGGCAAACCCGCAGTCGGGCACAACTTATTTCAGTAGTGCGGGAGCCATGCCCACTGCGTGCAGGCCATGAGCTTCCTGTTGGATCCTCCTGCGCTCGTGCTCATCGGCGTGGCGATCGGCCGGTACGTCGACGCCCGCTCCCGTCGCAACCAGCTCGCGACGGGCGTCGTCGCCGTGTTCGTCGGCGTGAGCACGCTGCTGTACCTCGACGTCCTCCCCTGGTGGCTCGGGGAGTGGATGAGCGGGTCGGACTGGATGCTGAACTCGGGGCTCGACACGGAGCTGACCCGGCAGCCGGGGACCGACGTCCTCGCCGTGGTGATGTTCGCGGCCTACCCCCTCTGGATGAAACTGGGACTCGACCTGGGGGACCGATGACACCGGCTGCGCCGCACATCCCGTTCGCTGCCGGACAGGGAGGATTGCCGAGCGGACCGGGGCGAGGCGGCGTCGCCACGTTCCGTCGGGAGCGCCTGCGTACCCGAGGCGGTGATACGACATGAGCAAGTCCATCGAATCATTCAAGGCGGATCCGAGGAACAGCACCCGCGGGGAACTCGACGACCTCTTCCACAACGCCGATCCCGGTCCGATGGAGACGCTGATCAACGACGGAGGGCGGGAAATCGACATCGAGGAGCGGGAGGTCTACAACGACGAACACTGGCGGGGATTCTTCCCGACCGACCACGCCTTCACGTTCGTGAACCAGTTCGCGCCGCTCCCCGCGGGGTTCCACAAGCGCTTCTGGATGGAGGAGGGGTCACTCGTCGGCGTGACGACCGACGCCGACGGCATAGTGACGGGACACAACCAGCTCCGCGAGGTCGAACACAACGGCCGCCCGTACGCGTTGCTCACCTACACGGACCTCCAGTACCGCCCGTTCTACGACCTCCTGCTGCCCGTCACCGAGGACCTCGCCGTCGGAAAGGCCTTCGTCGGCCGGTTCCCGTACGGGATCGAGACGCTAACCTTCGGGCTGACGTGCCGGTACGGCTTCGACTTCCTCTCGCCGACCGACCACGCCAGGCTCTGGGACGACGGGGAGGTCCCCGAACCCGAGGCGATCGCCGGGGCCTGGGACGTCCGGCTGGTCTCGAACGCCGGGCTGTCCGATCCACTCTTCGAGTTCCAGTTCGAGAACACGGAACACGCCGTCGACGGCCGGTACGAGGTGCTCGACACCGCGGGCGGGGACGTCCGGATCGACTTCGACGAGGAGCAGATGGAGATGTTCGATTTCTCGAACTGGCACGACGAGATCCGCCAGATCACCGACGACTACATGGTCGGGAAATACTGCCAGACGGAGACCCAGCTCCTCCCGGCCCCCGAAGACGGATCGCTCGGCCACCTCCACGCCGAGACCGAGGACGGCGACGA
>JAHENO010000317.1 GCA_018609945.1 Haloarculaceae archaeon
CGACCGCGGCCTCCGCGT
Source organism: Haloarculaceae archaeon (assembly GCA_018609945.1). Taxonomy (GTDB): domain Archaea; phylum Halobacteriota; class Halobacteria; order Halobacteriales; family Haloarculaceae; genus SW-9-67-25. Next base: position 19 of record JAHENO010000317.1, read on the forward strand.
CTCCGAGGAGGCCCTGCGCGAGGTCGAACAGCTCGACCCGGAGGATCTGACGGCCGCCGACCCCGACGAGTACATGACCGAGGCCGACCGGGTGCTCTCGGACATGCGGGACAAGTACCGGCGCGCCCTCCGGCAGGGGATTCTCGACTCCCGGGAAGACTTCGACCTGCTGGTGCTCGCCCGGGAACTCGAGGCGGGCGTGGTTACCGAGGATCGGGGCGTCATCTCCTGGGCGGACGCGTTCGGGCTGCGGTACCTCCGCGGCGGCCAGTTCCCCACGCTCCTCGAAGAGTACCTCCGGGCGACCGGCGTCGATGGATACGGGGACTGACATCCTTCCAGGGCCGAACAGTAGTTGCTGATTCGACTTCGGAGTTCCCTCACCGAGAAATGATTCAGCAACTACTGTGGACTGGTGGGGCTCTCTCGCTGTTTTCCGTGTAGCTGAACACCCGTTTGTACCTTCCAGTCCCGTCGCCGTCGTATACTGGTTCACGGGCAGCAGGCAGCCCGGCAAGCGGTCAGAACAGCCGGTAGATGGCTGCTTCGTAGGGCCGCAACTCGACGGCCGCAGGATCGGCCGCCGGGTCCTCCCGGTTCGCGAGAACGACCGTCGCGTCGTCGGTGTCGAGCGATTCGGGCGCCTCGAAGGTCGGCGTCCCGTCGCCGAAGTTACAGAGGATCAGCAGGTCGTGATCCGCCTCGGCGAGCGTACGGTGGATGGCGTAGATCTCCTCGTGGTCGGGCACCAGAAGGTCGAAATCGCCGTAGACGAGCACGTCGTCACTCTCGCGGAGGGCGATCAGCTCCCGGTAGTACTCGAAGACCGAGCGCTCGCTTTCGCGGTCGGCGGCGACGTTGACCGTCTCGTAATCTTCGCCGACGGGGATCCATGGCTCGCCGTCGGTGAAGCCGGCGTGGTCGCCGCCGTCCCACTGCATCGGCGTCCGGGCGTTGTCGCGGCTGAACCGCTCGATGTCGGCCCGGACGTCCGCGTACTCGGCACCCGCGTCGCGCTCGCTCTCCCAGTAGTTGCGCGCCCAGACGTCCCGCAGCGACGCGGGGGTCTCGAAGTCGACGTTGCTCATTCCGATCTCCTCGCCCTGGTAGACGAAGGGGGTCCCGCGGTGGCCGTGCAGCCAGGTGGCGAGCATCGTCGCCGACTCGTAGCGGTACTCGGGGTCGCCAAACCGCGAGAGCCCCCGGGGCTGGTCGTGGCTGGTGTGATACAGCGGCACCCACGCACCCTCCGCGACGGCGTCCTGCCACCGCGCCATGATCGCCTTGAGGTCCGTCAGCGCCCACTCCCGTTCGTCCCACCGGTCGTCCCTGTCGAGTTCCATGTGTTCGAAGAAGATTGTCATATCGAGGGCGTCCGATTCCCGGCCGGTCACGTCGAGTGCCGTCTCGGGGTCGATGTGGGCGCACTCGCCGACCGCGACGATGTCTCCGGCCCGGTCGCCGTACCCCTCGCGGGCCAACTCCGCGAAGTACTCGTGCATCCGGGGACCGTTGACGAAGTGTTCGGAGCCGGTCAACCCCTCGCGGTCGGGGTCGCCGTCGGGGAGGCCCTCGGCCTTCGAGATGAGGTTGATGACGTCCAGCCGGAAGCCGTCGATCCCCCGTTCGAGCCACCAGGAGACGATGTCGTAGATTTCCTCCCTCACCCGGGGGTTCTCCCAGTTGAGGTCCGGCTGTTCTGGCGTGAACAGGTGGAGGTAGTACTCCCCGCGCTCCTCGTCGTACGTCCAGGTCGGGCCGCCGAAGTGTGCCTCCCAGTTGTTCGGATACCCCTCCTCGGCCTCGCGCCAGATGTAGTAGTCGTCGTACTCCGCCTCGCCCTGCCGGGACCGCCGGAACCAGACGTGCTGGTCCGAGGTGTGGTTGACGACGAGGTCCATGATCAGCCTGATGTCCCGTGCGTGCAGTTCTTCGAGGAGTCGCTCCCAGTCGTCCATGCTGCCGTACGTGGGGTCGATCGCGCGGTAATCCGAGACGTCGTACCCGTTGTCGACCTGCGGGGACTCGTAGACTGGCGTCAGCCACACGCAGTCGACGCCCAGGTCGTCGAGGTAGTCGACCTTCTCGACGACCCCGGGAATGTCGCCGATCCCGTCACCGTCGCTGTCGTTGAAACTCCGCGGGTAGATCTGGTAGACCACCGCCTCCTTCCACCACTCGCGGCGATCCGGTACAACAGGTGTGGTATCCGCGTCGTCCATACACCCAGGGTGACTCCCCTGGCACATAACTGGGCCGGTTCGTCCGGTCTGTTTCCGGGCCGGTGGCGGTTCACCACTCCTTGCACTCGGCACAGACCAGCCCCGCCTCGGAGTGCCAGCGCCGGTCCACTGTGGTCCCGCAGGCCTCGCAGTCACTGCCTTCGGGCGACCACTGGAGCGTTCTGGCCGCAGGTTCGACCGCCGTCGCTCGCGGGTCCCCGGCGTCGCTCTCGGTCTCCTGGCTCGGTTCTGCGTCCTCGCTCCTTTTGATTTCCTCGCTCGTTTCGGCGTCGCTCCCGTCGCTCGTCTCCTCCTCTCCGCTGTCGAGGAAATCGTCGAGGGAGGTGTCGTCCATACCCCCGATGACGGTCAGATCGGTCTTAGAGGTGACGGCTGTTCCTTTCATGTTGTCCGCGGAAGCAACTCGGTACGCATCTGAAAGGCTCTTGCATAATCTGGTGAAACAATCATTGAGCACGTGATATTGGTACCGAGTGGCGTGCAAGATATAGAGCACAGAGCATGTATCTTGCAGTCTGTCTCCGTCAGGTGGTTGCGAACCGATAGCAGCAGCGGCCAAGAGAGTTTGACCTCCACCAGTGACACTCACTCTCCCAGGCCGAGCTGGTCAAACATCTCTTGGCGGTCGAAGTACATCCACTCTTCCTGCACTTTGTTGTCGGTAATCCGGAACTTCGACATGCCGGAAACGGTCATCTCGCGGTCGGTCGGAGGAATCCCTCTGTATTCGCCTTCGTGGGTGCCCGTCATCGTCCACTCCATCATAACCACTTCGTCGCTAACGAGCATGTCATCAACTGTGATGTGAAAATCGGGAAACCCCGACCGAACCTCCCGGATACGGTCTTCGAGATCCTCACGCCCGCGAATCTCACCGGCAGGTTCGTGGATCACAACCGACTCCGAGACCGCATCTCCCTTCGAGAAGTCCCCATTCCACAACTCTCCATACTCACTCAAGAGCTGTTCGTGTTCGGAAGTGCTGGTTTCTGCCATAGGGTGGGTCACCCATCTAAATCATGGACCATTGCTTAATGTTAAC
>JAHENO010000318.1 GCA_018609945.1 Haloarculaceae archaeon
GTCGACGATGGCCTCGAACCGCTCCGGCGTCGCCGTCGGGCGTCGACAGGGAGAGGTCCCTGATCGACGCGCCGGAGGCGTCCTCAATCCGGTCGAGGGTATCGGAGAGGTCGGTGTCGACGATGTGACCGATCAGGACGACGGTCAGTTCCGTGCCGTAGCGGTCGGCTCCGGCCTGGATGACGTTGATCCCCTCCTCGCGGAGCGAGTCGACGATGGCCTCGAACCGTTCCGGTGTCGCCTCCAGGTCCACCTCGACGGGGATGTGACCGCGGGGTGTGACGTTGCCCCGTTCGTGGAAGATCGAGAGGAGGTTCCCGCCGTGGTCCGCGATGGGTTCGAGGGCCCGCAGCAGTTCCCCGGGCCGGTCGACCAGTTCCAGGCGGACCGTGTAGGCGCGCACCTCCTCCGTCGAGTCGCTCATCGGCCGTCACCTCGATGTCGGACACGGAGGCACATTAGCCGCCCCTCCGAGGGCCGGCCATATGAATCCAGTCGTTCGGTTTCGCCTCTTATCCCACTCCTCGAACACTCGCCGTGCCCGACGATAGATCAGCGCCCCGTGCCAGTCCCGGTTCTGACGCTCGGTTGCGCATGCAGCGAAGCATCCGCCGAGCGAAGCGAGCGGCGGAGCCGCGAGCAAGCGAAGCGGTTCACTGAATCGAGGCCGAAGGCCGAGATTCAGCCTTTTTCGCCCACGTTTTTGCCGCGAGGGTTCCCGCAGGCCAAAGGCCGAGGAAACCCGAGCGGGAAAAAGGTGGTCTAGAAGTAGTCGACGGCGTCGGGCAGTTCCAGTTTCATGCCCTTGCGCTCGCGGATCTCCATGATCTTCTCCCGCTGGAGGTTGTCGGCCATCACCTGGAAGCCGGCGTTCTCGGTGTTCCAGGAGGCCCGCCCCTCCGTCGCCGAGCGGATATCCGAGGAGAAGCCGATCATCTCCTCGACGGGTGCGACGCCCTCGACGACCTGGAGGTCACCCTCCTGGTACATGTCGTCGATGCGGCCACGCCGACCCTGGATTTCGCCGCTTGCCGGGCCCATGTGCTCGGACGGCACGTCGATGCGGACCTCCTGGATGGGTTCGAGCAGGCGGATCTCGGCGTCGATCAGGGCGTTGTGCAGCGCGTTCCGGACCGCCGGGATGACCTGTGCGGGACCGCGGTGGATGGCGTCCTCGTGGAGGCGGGCGTCCTTCAGGCGCACGAGCGCCCCCTCGACGGGTTCGCCAGCGAGCGGGCCCTCACTGAGGGCCTCCTCGAACCCTTCGAGGACCAGTTCCATCGTCTCGTTCAAATGCTGGATGCCCTTCGTGTCGTCGACGACGATGTTGGTGCCGTAGATGTGCTCGACCTCCTGGGAGGTGTCCTTGTCGAGGCCGGCGTCCTGGAGGGCCTCGCGGCGTTCGAGTTCGGGCATGTCCATCGTCGCCTCGCCCTTCTTCAGCGCCGCGACGATGTCCTCGTCGAGGGGCTCCACGGTCATGTAGAAGCGGTTGTGGCGGTTCGGCGAGATGCCCTCGAGTTCGCGGCTCTCGGTCTGGGGGGCTTCCCGGAAGACGACGATGGGTTCGCCGGTCGTGACCGGGATGCCCTGGTTGCGCTCGATGCGCTGGGTGACGACCTCGAGGTGGAGTTCGCCCTGCCCGGAGATGAGGTGCTCGCCGGTGTCCTCGTTGATCTCGATGTCGATGGTCGGGTCCTCCTTGGAGACCTGCTGGAGCGTCTCGATCAGTTTCGGCAGGTCGTCCATGTTCCGTGCCTCGACGCTTTTCGTGATGACCGGCTCGGAGATGTGCTCGATGGACTCGAAGGGCGTCATCTCGACGCTCGATACTGTGGAGCCCGCGATGGCATCGTTCAGACCGGTGACGGCGGCGACGTTGCCCGCGGGGACGCGGTCGACCTCCTCGCGTTCCCCGCCCATGAAGATGCCGACGCTCTGGAGCCGGTTCGTGCCCACGGTGCCGGAGACGTACAGTTCTTGGCCCTTCTCCAAGGTCCCGGAGAAGACGCGTCCGGTCGCGATCTCGCCGGCGTGAGGGTCCATCGAGATGTCGGTGACCATGAACACGACCTCCCCTTCCTCGTCGACCAGCTGCATGCTCTCGGCGACCTCCGAGTCGGCGTCGCCACGCCAGATGCGCGGAATACGGCGGGGCTGGGCGTCGACCGGGTTGGGGAAGTGCTCACAGACCATGTCGAGAACGACATCGGAGAGGGGCGACCGCTCGTGGAGTTCCTGGCGCTTGTCCGCCCGCTCCAGTTCGATGATGTCGCCGAAGTCGATGCCGGTCCGCTGCATCGAGGGCATCGAGACGCCCCACAGGTACAGCGCCGACCCGAACGCGACGGTCCCCTCCTCGACGGAGACCGTCCAGTCCTCGTCGATGTCGTCCATCTCCTCGGTCATCCCCCGGATGAGGTCGTTCACGTCACGGATGACGCCCATCAGACGCTGTTGCATCTCCTCGGGACCTTCCTGCAACTCGGAGATGAGGCGGTCGACCTTGTTGATAAACAGGGTCGGCTTGACGCCCTCCCGCAACGCCTGCCGGAGGACGGTCTCGGTCTGTGGCATCGCCCCTTCGACGGCGTCGACGACCACCATCGCGCCGTCGACGGCCCGCATCGCGCGGGTGACGTCCCCGCCGAAGTCGACGTGGCCCGGCGTGTCGATGAGGTTGATGAGGTGGTTGGTCCCCTCGTACTCGTGGGTCATCGAGACGTTCGCCGCGTCGATGGTGATGCCACGTTCCTGTTCGTCCTCCTCGGTGTCCATCGCGAGCTGCTCACCGGCAGACTCCTCTGCAATCATCCCCGCACCGGCGAGCAAATTATCAGTCAGCGTTGTCTTTCCGTGGTCCACGTGGGCGGCGATGGCGATGTTCCGGATGTTCTCCGGCTTGTCCATCAACGCCTCGCACTCCTGGACAATCTTCTTTCGTCGACCCATTATTACCCCTGCCTACCGGCAGGAGCGTCAAAAGGGTAGTGTTTCACGCCGGCAGGACCGGTGCAATCCGGGAAATGGAATCGAACCTGAACGGAGTTTGAACCAAAC
>JAHENO010000319.1 GCA_018609945.1 Haloarculaceae archaeon
ACAGTCGAGATCGTGACGGGCGGCACGCGCCCAGCAGCCGAGATTCATCCCGGGGTAATCGAGGCGATGCAGGAGACCGGCATCGATATCTCCGACCGGGAACCCCAGCACGTCTCGCCCGAGGAACTGACCGACTGTGACGTCGTAGCCACCATGGGCTGTTCGACACTCGAACTGGACGCCGACGTGGACATCCGCGACTGGGCACTGGACGACCCCGGGGGAGAGGATATCGACGACGTACGCGACATCCGTGACGCGGTGAAACGACGCGTCACTGGGCTTTTCGACGAGTACGTGACCGAGCGGACGATTGGCAACTGAGTGGCAATCGATGCCGGATTTATCACTCGGGCCGCCGAAGTGGGAGTGATGTACGACCGGATTCTCCTCTCGACGGATGGCACAGTGGCGTCCGACGAGGCCGAATCACACGCCGTCGAACTCGCAGCGGTGCACGACGCTGTGCTCCACGCCCTCTACGTCGTCGACGAGACCGTCGTGACGGCATACAGCGGTGACGAGTACGTCGACGAGGCCGAAGGTCCCGAACACGGTCTCGAAGAGATCGGGGAGGACGCCCTCGCTGCAGTGCGGACTGCGGCCAACGAGGCCGGTGTCGACGTCGTCACGGAGATACGGCACGGCCGACCGGCCGAGACCATCGACAGGTACGCGACCGACGAGGACGTGGATCTGATCGTGCTCGGAACGAAACGCCGGCCCGAGGAGTACCGAGCGCTCCTTGGAAGCGTCACGGACCGCGTCCTCCGCCTGACGACCCGGCCAGCAACCGTCGTGAAGACCGAAGTCACGGACTAGAGCGAGTCCCGATCGGCGCCCGCAGGAACCCTTTTCTCACCGCGTATCCGCAGATTCATACGCGGTAGGGTATTCCGTGAGAGCCGAGTCGATGCGCTGGCGCTACCGGACGACCGTGCTCTCGCTGTGCGTGCTGGGGTTTTTCGTCACGTACTTCGCCAGGATGGCGATCAGCCCGGTCGTGCCCCTGATCGCGGCCGATTTCGCGGTCTCGAACACGGCGATCGGGGTCGCGCTGAGCGGGATGTGGCTGGCCTACGGCCTCTCGCAGTTCCCCAGCGGCGTCCTGGGTGACCGCTTCGGCGAGAAGTCGGTCATCCTGTGGGCGATAGGCGGGAGCGCCGTCGCGAGCCTCGTTCTCGCGGCGAGTCCGGCCTTCGCGCTGTTCGTCGTCAGTGCGGTGGGTCTGGGCGCGGTCGCCGGCCTCCACTACCCAGTCGGGACGACGCTCCTGTCCCGGACCTACGACGACCTCGGCCGGGCGATCGGGATTCACACGATGGGGGGGCCGCTGGCGGGTCTGGTTGCACCCGTTGCGGCCGCGTGGGTCGCCGTAAGGTACGGCTGGCGGCCCGCAGTCGGGCTCACGGTCCTCGTTGCCGTGCCGGTCTTCGCCCTCTTTGCGCTGCGGGTCCGTCCGACCCCGCCCCAGCGGCCCGAGGAACCGATGCGAAACCGGTTCGATCCCAGTCCCCTCGTCGCCCTCCTCTCGCGACCGGCGATCGCCTTCTCGCTCTCGATCGCGATGCTCGGGACCTTCGTGGTTCAGGGGATGCTCTCCTTTCTCCCGACCTTCCTGATCGAGCACCACGGGTATTCGACGCCCGTCGCCGGGGCTGCGTTCTCTGCCTTCTTCGTCGTGCGTGCGACCGGACAGTTTCTGCTCGGCGAGCTCTCGGATTACCGGGGCCGGGATATCGCGATCGGCGTCTCGCTGTTCGCTGGATGTGCCGGAACCGTGGTCCTGGTCCTCGCGCCGGCTGACGTCGCGATCACGGCCGGCGTGGCCCTCGTCGGTCTCGGCGCGAGTTTCTTCGCCGCACTCGATCCGCGGTTCCTGGACCACCTCTCGCCCGAGGAGCGGGGCACGGGATTCGGACTCGTCCGGACGGCCTACACGGTCGTCGGCTCCGCGGGCTCGCTCGGCGTCGGCCTGCTCGCCGACCTCTTCGGCTGGCGCGTCGCGTTCCTCGTCCTCGGCGGCCTGTTCGCCATCACTATCGGTACCCTCGTGCTCAACTGGGCGCTCTCGCTTGGCTACTGACGTACGTTGCATGGCGGACGTTTCCGGACGGTCGGCCCCGTTCCCGACCGGTGCGAGGGACAGCACTTATTGTTCGACCGTTCCCCTCGCTACCTGATGGAGGAGTACCACGGCCTAGTCCGGAACGCGCTGCTGGAGGGGACCTACAAGCCGAACCGCACCGAGGCGGACACCATCGCGACCTTCGGCGAGTACTACGAGTGTGACATCGCCGACTCCTACCCCCTGCTGACCACCAAGGAGATGGACACGTTCCGGTGGGACTCGATGCTCCACGAACTCGCCTGGTACCTCTCGGGCGAACACCACATCCGCCGGCTCCGGGAGGAGACCGGCATCTGGGACGCCTGGGCCGACGAGTCGGGGGCGCTCCCGAGTGCCTACGGCCGGTTCTGGCGGCGCTTTCCGGTCCCGGAGGGCGACGCACAGTTGCCCGGCGAGGCCTGGGCGGACACGGACTGTCCCTGGGTCGAGCGCGACGAGGAGACGGGGACCCTGGTGTTCGACCAGCTCGCGTACGTCGTGGACACGCTCCGGGGCGACAACCCCGACCGCGACCGCCACTCCCGCCGGCTCGTCGTCAGCGCCTGGCACCCCGCAAACGGCGCCGTCTCCTCGCTGCCGCCCTGTCACTACACGTTCGTCTTCTCCGTTCAGGGTGGCCGGCTCCACTGCCATCTCACACAGCGCAGCGCCGACATCACGCTCGGGGTGCCGTTCAACATCGCCGCCTACGCGTTGCTCGCGAAGGTCGTCGCACGCGTGACCGGCATCGAGCCCGGGACCTTCGCGCACACGCACGTCGACGCCCACGTCTACTGCGGGAAGGGCGAGCGCGGCGCGTGGTACGCCGACAATCTCTCCGAGTTACAGGACCGACTCCGTGCCGTCGAGGCCCGCGAGGAGTACCGCGAGGTCCGCGAGTGGCTGCTCGCGAACGTGCCGCCCGAGCCCGACGCGGCGGTCGACCCCGCGAGCCACGAGTACGGCTACGACCACGTCCCCGGGCTACTGGAACAGCTTGCCCGCGAACCGCTGGACCGGCCGACCGTCGACGTCGATGCCGACTCGCTCGCGGAGGTCTCCCACGACGCCATCACGCTCGAAAACTACGAGGGCTACGGCGGTCTGTCCTTCGACGTCGCCGAATGATGGAGGGTGGCTGATGGAACTGGCGATCATCGTGGCCGTCGCGGAGAACGGCGTCATCGGCGCCGACGGCGAGATGCCCTGGCACTACCCCGCGGACCTGCAACACTTCAAGCGGGAGACGACGGGCCACCCCGTGATCCTCGGTCGGCGGACTTTCGAGGCTATCGCGGGCCGCCTCGGCGGGCCGTTGCCCGACCGGACGAACATCGTCCTCACCAGGAGCGACCCCGACGTTCCCGAGGGGGTCGTCGTCGCCGACGGCATCGAGGCGGCGCTCGCGGCCGCGCGCGAAACCGGGACAGAGACGGCCTACGTCGTCGGCGGACAGACCGTCTACGAGCAGTTCCTGCCCCGGGCCGACCGCCTGCTCCTGACGGAGATTCCCGAAGCGCCCGAGGGCGACACCTACTGGCCGGGCCACGACGAGGACCGCTGGGTCGAGACCGACCGCGAACGCGTCGGCGACGAACTGGTGGTCGTCACATACCGTGCCCGGGAGACGAACGGTGGGACGGACAGCGACAGTCCAGCCGGTGATAGGATGGACGCCGATAACACGGGCGCGGACGGCACGTAGGAGCGGGACGGCAACGACTGTCCCGACGAAAGCGACCGGGAGGCATCGACGACGTGAACAGCGACGAACTGGGGGGCAATCGTCGCGGAGTAACGGCTCCCCTCATCAAGTATGTTCCGCAGTCCGACCCTCAAGCACCGCGAGCAGACGATCGATGTCCTCGGCGGTGTTGAAGACGTGGACGGACGCCCGGCAGGCGTGCGGGTCGGGGATCGGCCGGATCCGGATGCCCGCGTCGGCCAGGCGCTCCGTCGTCGCCTCGGGGTCGTCGACCGCGAAAGTGACAAGCCCCGTCTCGGCATCGCGGGGACTCAGCAGGCGGTCGCCCAGTCCCTCCTTGAGACGGTCGGTCAGCCGATCGATCCGCTCCTGGACGGTATCGAGCCCGAGTTCCCCGAAGAGGTCC
>JAHENO010000320.1 GCA_018609945.1 Haloarculaceae archaeon
AGCCTGCGCGGGCTAGCCATTGGCGACCACCTCCACTGAGGCGTTCTCCTGTGACGCAGGCACGCCCCAGACCGCGTAGTACTGGACCGGTTCGACGAACTCCACGCGGTCGCTGTCACTCCGCTCGACGTAGACGATGTTTCCCTCGACCTTCTCGACGTTCTCGCTGGCGAACGGCAGGGGGAACCGGAACCCGGGCTGTTCGAAGTAGGTCACGTCGTACTGGTCGCCCTCGATGGCCGACGAACGCTCGGCGGCGATCTCGATGGCCGTGTCCTCGTCACCGATCCGGTCGGCGAACCCGTTCTGGACGGCCTCGGTCCCGAGATAGATGTCGCCCCGTGCGACCTCCTGGCGCGAGAGGTCGAGTTCGTCGCCCCGGTGGGTCATCACCGTCCCGACGAAGGCGTTTTTCAGCGACTCGAGGTCCGAGCGGATGCTGTCCTTGGAAATCTGTGCCTTGTCCGGCCCGGAGCGGACGAACGTCTCCTGCTGGTCGCCAACCAGTTCGATCAACTCGAGGGGAGCCGCGACGACGACGCCGATGCTCCCGACGTTCGAACTGGGTTTCACGACGATGGCGTCCGACGGGACGATCCCGAAGTAGCCGCCGGACGCGGCCGATCCCTCGACGTACGCGACGACCGGCATCTCGGCGGCGGTCTTGTTGACCGCCAGGTAGAGTTCCTCGCTGGAATCGACCGGACCACCGGAGCTGTCGATCCGGAGGACGACCGCCTCGATGGAGTCGTTCGTCCGTGCCTCGCGGAGGTCCTCTGTGAGCTGGTTGACGTTGCCGTCGGTCGTCCCGCCACGGAGGGTCAGAACGGCGACGGTCGGTTCGTCGCCGCTCGTCTCTTGGACGACACTCGAGACAGCGGGTGCCACCACGGCGGCAGTGACGAGGGCGGCGGCGATGACGACGATATACATCGCGACCGTCGACGCCGTCAGATTCGTACCATTCAACATGCGCGCTGTACTTACGGCCACCCGGTAATAAATCCCGGCCGGCGAACCGCGGTCCGTGCCCAGGCCTGTCATTCGGGGGCGTGCCCGCACTTTGTGTGCCCGCGCCTGTCACGCAACACGACCGTCCGGTGCCGTGACCGGTGTCGGACCGACCCATATAGGTGGCTGGGCCGTCAACGCCGCTCCAATGAACTCCAGCGAGCGAATCGCCATCGTCGCCGGGACCTTCACACCGATCCACGACGGCCACCGTGCGCTCCTCCACAAGGCGTTCCAGACTGCCAGCCACGACGGCGACGGGCAGGGGCACGTCGTCGTCGCACTCACGTCGACCGAGTTCGCCAGGCACACGCGCTCGGACCCGGACCATGCCGGCGACCTGGGCCCCTTCGAACGGCGGCGCCGGGCACTCGAAGCCGAACTCGGCCGGATCAGCGGCGCATACACCGCCTCCAACGAGATTATCAGGCTGGAGGACACCCACGGACCCGCAGCGACCCGCGACGATATCGACGCGCTCGTCGTCTCCCCCGAGGGGAAAGCCCAGCACCGCGCCCACGAACTCAACGAGCGGCGCGTCGACGAGGGACGCGAACCGCTCGAAATCCACACCGCGCCGTTCGTCATCGCCGACGACGGTACCCGCATCTCCAGTACGCGCATCCGGAACGGCGAGATCGACGCCCACGGACAGATTCTCGAATAACGTCCGGGGTCCCCGGCCGGAGCGAGCAACGCTTTTGTCCCTCGGTCGGCGAGGGAAGACCGTGGTGCGCAATGACGAGCAGTTACCCCCACTGAGCCCCTTCTGATGAGACCAGAACCCGAGCCACCACATTCTCTTGCCGAGAGTACCCCTCGACCAGCCGCCACCGCACGGTCACACCGGATACGGACGTGTCACAACACTACAGCAGCCCCTCGGCCTGTGCGAGCAGGACACCCTCGATGGTGGCGTCGTGGGCAGGCTGTCGGCGCGCGACCGCGAGCGCGTCCGCGACGGGCACCGTCGTCACCGAGAGGAACTCGTTGTCGTCGCGGTCGACGCCGACGGGTTCGAGGCCCTCCGCGAAGACGATTCCCCGGCGGTGCCGGAGCACGCCCGTCGCGACCCAGAACTCCTCGAGTAGCGAGACGCCGGCGGGATCGAACCCGGTCTCCTCGCGGAGTTCCCGTGCCCCGGCCGTCGTGAACGACTCGCCGTCCTCGACGATGCCCGCGGGGAGTTCGAGGTGCCGTTCCCGGATCGCAGGCCGGTACTGCTCGACCATCACCAGCTCGTCGCCGGTCACCGCCACGACGACCACGGCCGGCGGGAGCGCAGCCCAGTAGTACTTCTTCTCGGTGCCGTCGGGCTGTTCGACCCGGTCGTATCCCCCCTCGTACCACCCCGTCTCGTACTCCACGGTGGATTCGAGAACTCGCCAGTCGTGGTCGTCGCCGTCGTCGTCCGTCCCGGTGGCAGGCTCGCCGGGGTCGCGGTCACTCATTGTCGGTCCGTGTGACCGCCAGCGGGTAGGGGCTTTCGTTGTCGCGGACGTGGGAGGCTGTGCGTCCGCCGGCGCTCGTAGCGACCGCTGTCGGCCATCATACTACCTCGCGGTAGAGGCGGCCGAACGCCTGCCTGCGGAGCGTCTCGACGGCGGCGCGGCGCTCGTCTTGGAACGTGGCTGCGACGGCCTCGTCCGCAAAGGGCGGGGCGTGCCAGACGACGTTGTCGACGTGTTCGCTGCCGATCTCGTGGACGTCGTGGTCGGTCTCGGCCCGCCAGTCCTCGTACTCCTCGCGCGTGCCGACGCGGACGGCGAGCGACGAGGCAAAGAGCGCCTCGCGTGCCGTCTCGACGACCTCGCCGGTGACCCGGCGGTCGTACTCCTCGGCGTCGAAGGACATCGCCCTCGCCACCTCCTTGACGGCCACCTGGGCGGTCGGCCCGCAGTCCTCGTATCGCTCGCGGGCCGCGGCGGCCGTCTCCGGCAGGAACGTCCCCTCTGTCTCCATATCCGGTGGGTGGGCCGGACGGGACTACTCGGTTTCGGACTCAACCTGCTCGTCCGCCGGCGGGTCCTCGTCCCCGCTCTCCCCGTCGGCGGCGTTCTCGCGGTGCTTGCGGG
>JAHENO010000321.1 GCA_018609945.1 Haloarculaceae archaeon
GCGACTGCTCGCGGCCCCGGCGTCCTCGGTCCGGTTGCGAACCTCGCGGTCCTGTCGGTACTCGCGGTCGTCCTGTTCGCCGTCGCCGCCCGGTCGCTGCCACGGACCGACTAGAGCGTGCGGGCGATGTACTCGTTCAGGTCGGTCACCAGCGACCGGTCGAACGTCCAGAACCCCTTCCACTCCCGGGGACCGACTTCGAGTGCGAGCAGAGCGAGGTGCGGGTTCTCGCAGTCGATATCCCCGTCTTCGGGTGGCGTGTAGACGACGAACCACGACCGGCGAAACTCGTCGGTGTACCCGCCGTGGGCGACGACCCCGAACTCGGGCGGTGGCTGCCAGTCCGGTACCCCGTAGACGTGGGTCTGGACGTCCGAATCCGCGACCGTTTCGTAGACCGCGCGGGTCCCGCGCTCGTCCTGTATGCGCGAGAGACGCTGGAAGGACGTCCGCAACGTGCCGCGGCCGGCCTGCCAGGCTCGCCGCTCGATGTACCGCGAGATGACGATGAGCAGTAACTTCTCCTTGTTGGACTCCGGATAGCCCCGCAACCGGAACGGGATGTCGTGCAGTCCGACGAGTACCTCCGGCAGTTCGAACTCCTCGAGGCCGACGGTACCCGTCATGTAGAGGTCGGAGTTGACCATCAATATCGTGTCCGTCAGCGCCTCGAGCGGCGAGGTGGCGACGACTTCCCGCCCGCCGTCGTTTTCGGTGACCAGCGCCACGAAGTCGTCCCCCCGGCCGGGGATCTGCTCCTCTTCGACGGCCACGGGTTGGCCGTCGAACGCTCGCTCGAGTAGCCGCTGAAACGGCCGTGGCACGCTTCGGTTTATCACCACCAGCGAGTGCGGGTCCGCGTCGATCCGATCGAAAAAGTCGTCCAGCGCCATGGCTCCTGAGAGCACTCGATACTACACTCGCCAGGAGTAAACCCCTTCTCTTTCGTCTGACTCTTCCCAGCGACAGCGGCTCCACTGATCACCGCGCAATTCCCTGGCTAGCATCCACTCAGCGACACTCAGATCGGGTGCCGACCCCCGCCAGCAGTCCGGGGGCGGCAGTCACTCTGAGACCGTCGCCATCCGCTCGGCGACGAGTGACTGGAAGTTTTCGAACACGCGGGGTGCATTCACGTCGGCGAACGCGCAGTCGGTTACTGTCCAGTCGAAGTCCTCGGCGAGCTGGTCGCGGATGTCGGCCGTGAATTCGGGGTGGAACTGAACCGTCCAGAGCGGCACGCGCCGGTGGCGGGTCCCGAAGACCCTGCAGTGCTCGGCCGACGCGATGACGTCCATCTCCCTTCCGGCGTCGGTCACGACGTCACCGTGCGAGGCGGCGACGACCGGTTCGACGCCAGCGAACACCGGGTCGTCGGCGAACTCGACCACGACGAGCCTGGCTGTCATCCCCTCGTGGCGGACCGTGCCGCCGAGCGCGCTGTTTGCGATCTGGTGGCCGAAACAGACTCCCAGCGTCGGCACCTGGCGCTCGACGAGGGTCTGCACCAGTCGCTCCTGCTCGCGGATCCAGGGCCGCTCGTCGGCCTCGTAGACGCCCGCAGTACTCCCCGAGAGAACGACCCCGTCGAAATCCCGTGGGTCGAACCGTTCGCCGGCCGGGAAGTCCACCTCCCGTGCGTCCGGGAAATGGGAGGCGAGCGCGTCGCAGTGGTACTCGTAGTCGGCCCGGACCTCGTTGCGGACCACCGCCAGGGTCGGTTCGGCCGTCATTACGCGTCCTCTTGATCGCCCACGGAGTCGTCAGTTTCGGTGGGCCCGTCCGGTTCGGTAGCGTGCGTCGCATCACTGTCAGCACCCGGCCCCTCCGACACCTCGTCTAGCTCCGTCTGCTCCTCCGGAAGGTCGGGCTCCTCGGCGCCCTCCGGTGGCTCCCGAGCCGCCTCCATCTGAGCGATGGGGTCGAACGTGACGATGCCCGTGCCCGCGGTGTACTCGTAGGTCTCCCACTCGGAGAGCGCGAGGACGCCGCTCATCTTCCTGACCCGAAGCTGTTTCAGGAGGGTGTCCTCCACGAGGTCGTCGTTGAGCCGCAACTCGACGATGCCGTCGACCATGTACTCGAGGTCGTGGGGGAACTGTTCGGACTCGGACGTCACTGTCGCGCCGGCGAAGACCGGGACGAACCGGCCCTTGCAGACGTCCGCGCGGACGTCCTTGACGAAGTTGTACGCCTGGACGGGCTGGACGAGCGTCCCGAGTTCGGTCAGCGAGTCGATGACGACGATTCCCTCGTCGCCAGCGCCGACGGCACCGAGCGCCCTGTCGAGTCGATTGTGAAGCTGGCCGACGTCCGTCGGGTCCCGGACGGTGGTGGTGGCGTCCTCGGCGACCTCCCAGAGGTGCGTGTTCCAGGCGTTCATCCGCTCGTGGAGCCGTTCGCGGTCGTCGGACCGGTAGGTGAAACAGTCCAGAATCCGCAGGTTTCCGTCCTCCAGGGAGGGGAGGACGTTCCACTCCAGCGTGACGAACTCCTGGACGACCGAGACCGGCGGTTCGAGGAAGGAGACGTAGACGACTGGCTCGCCACGCTGGAGGGCGCGCCAGACGAGTTCGGCCTGGATGGCCTCCGAGCGCGTCCCGGCGAGGTCGGTCAACAGCACGAACGAGTTGCGAGGCACGCCCTGTGGGAGAGCGCCATCCAGCGCCGAGACGCCGGTCGGCAGCCGCCGGAAGCCGTGGTACTCCGTGAACACCCGGTCGGCCCCGTCGAGTGCGTCCCGGCAGGCCGCCGAGCAGAATTTGTAGGTCACGCCGTCGCGGTCGAGCGTCCGGGACTCCGCCGGCACCGGCAGCCGGCAGTAGTCGCACCGCCGTATCGTGTCCCCGGCCGCGTCGTTCGCGTCGTCGGACATGGCCGACGGTAGCACCGGTGCGGACAAAACAGTGCGGGGTGCTTTCACACCTCGTACCCGACCGCACATCGATCACCGCAACCAGGGAATCACGATCACCGCAAGCGTGGGATGGCGATCATCAGCAGGGCCGCGGCCTCGCGGACCTCCCACCCGTAGACGTGATTCAACAGGACGTAGGTGATGATCCCCAGCGCGAGGCTCACGCTCCAGGCGACCGCGGCGATGCGGCCGACGCGGGCGTGGCTGGTCTCCCGGAGTTCCGCTGGGGTGTGGGTCAGCCCGAGGATGGCCGCGTAGAGGACGACCGGCACGGAGACGACCGAGAGGAAGATGTGAACCGCGAGCATCGCGAGGTAGACGACCTTCACGGCGCCGGTCGCGAGGATGGCCTTCTCGAAGCCCCCGCCGGTCTTCCAGAGGTAGAGGACGAGGAACACGAGGATGAGCGTGAAGGCAGTGAGCATCGCCGCCCGGTGTTTGCGGACCCGGTCGGTCCGGATGAAGTAGACGCCGGCCAGTATCGAGGACAGCGCCAGCGTGTTCACGACGGCGATGAGGTGGCTGAACAGGTTCACCGTCGACCGCGAGAGTTCGGGAAAGATCGGGAGCGTCCCGCTGAGCGCCCCGCCCACGAGGACGTACCCGACGACCGAGAGGACCGCCGTGATCGCCCGCGGTCGCGCCCTGAGTCCCGTCTGGAGCCTGTCGGCGACAGCCATACGCCAGGCTCAGGACTGGGTGCTCAATTCTCTTTGGATTCGGATGTCGGGCCGGTGCTGGTGTCTGCGATTGTGACGATGCAGCCACTGCGACCGACCAGAAAGCCCCCGGCCGCTCGACCACTCCGGGGCTTGTTGCGCTCCTCGCTCCGCTGCGGTGCTTACTGCGCCCGGGAGGGACCGAGCGGCCGGCCCCTTTCAGTCCCACCCTCACAGCACGCCTGCCCTTCCCCGGGTCGCGCGGCCTCGCTATCGCTCACGGGTCGCTCCGCTCCCCGTTCGCGCAAACCGAGGCCTCCCTGCGGTCGGCCTCGCGCCGCTCGACGCGCGCTCCC
>JAHENO010000322.1 GCA_018609945.1 Haloarculaceae archaeon
CGAACAGGTCCAGGAGGGCCCCCTGCCGGTCAAACTCTTCGAGGGCGTCGTCCCCGGAACGATCGTCGCGCCCCGCGGTGACGGCGGGTTCGGGTTCGACCCAATCTTCGAGTACGACGGCACCACCTTCGCCGAGATGGAAACCGACGAGAAGAACGCCATCTCCCATCGCGGGCGGGCGCTCGCGAAGTTCGCCGAGTGGTACGCCGACGCCGAGCGGTAGGGCCACCAGCAGCGTGCTCGCGGCTGGCGTGCGCTCGGCAGTGTCCCGCGCGCAGACAGTACGCTCCCGGTCGGTCGGGTTATATATAAGGGGACCGCGTACGCGGGCTCATCACGATGCCAGCGATCGACCTGGGAACCGCTGAAGGGCGGCGCGAGGCGTTGCGGCGGATGCTGTCGATACGGGCTTTCGAGGACCGCGTGGCCGAGCGGTACGCCGACGGCGAGATACCGGGTTTCGTCCACCTCTCCCAGGGCCAGGAGGCGGTCGCCGTCGGGGCCTGCGGCGCGCTCGAACCCGGCGACTACGTGACGAGCACCCACAGGGCCCACGGCCACAGCGTCGCGAAGGGGCTCTCCCCGGACCGGATGATGGCCGAAATATACGGGACGGAACGGGGCTACTGTGGCGGCAAGAGCGGTTCGATGCACGTCGCTTCGCCGGGGGAGGGAATGCTGGGTGCCCAGCCCATCGTCGGCGCGAGCGTGCCCCTGGGAGTCGGGGCGGCTCTGACCGCACAGGCCCGCGAGGAGCGGTGGGTCGTCGAGCCTTTCCTCGGCGACGGCGCGACCGCCGCCGGGCAGGTTCACGAGGGGTTCAACCTCGCGGCCACCTGGGACCTCCCCGCGGTGTTCGTCGTCGAGAACAACCAGTACTCCGAGGGGATGACGTTCGACGAACAGCACAACGTCGACGACCTCGTCGAGATGGCGGGGAGCTACGGGATTCCCGGCCGGCAGGTCGACGGCCAGGACGTCGTGGCGGTGTTCCGGACTGTCCGCGAGGCCGCCGAACGGGCACGGGCCGGCGAGGGGCCGACGCTCGTCGAGGCCGAAACCTACCGCTACCGGGGGCACTTCGAGGGGGACGACCAGCCCTACCGGACCGAGGAGGAAATCGAGACCTGGCGGACGGAACGGGACCCCATCGACGCGTTCCGGGAGACGCTCGAAGACCGCGGCGAACTCGCTCCCGGAGAGTTCGAGGACCTCCGGACGGCGGCCGCTGACCGGATGGACGATGCGGTCGACCGCGCCCGGGCCGCCGAGACGCCCGACACCGGGACGGCCTACGAGTCGATCTACGACGAACCCGTCCCGGAAACCGAGCAGTTCCGGGACGGCACCGGCGGGTGGATGTCTCCCGATCCGACCACCGAACGAGCGACCGCCCCGGAGCACGCGGGCGAGACCGAACGGCTGACCGTCCGCGAGGCGCTCCGGACCGCGATCCGCGCGGAGATGGCGGCTGACGAGAGCGTCCTCCTGTTCGGGCAGGACGAGGAGATCGGTGGCTCGTTCGACGTCACCGCGGGGCTCTACGAGGAGTTCGGGCCGAACCGCGTGCGCAACACCCCGATCAGCGAGGCGGCACAGGTCGGGGGCGGCGTCGGTGCGGCCGCGACGGGGTTGCGACCCGTCATCAACCTCAGTTTCTCGGATTTCGTCGGCGTCTGTTTCGACCAGGTGATGAACCAGGCCGGCAAGACGCGGTACATGTTCGACGGCGTCGTCGACGTTCCCCTGACCCTGCGGATGCTCGAAGGCGGCGGCCTGAACGCCGCGGCCCAGCACTCCGGGACGGTCCACACGCTCCTGGCACACTTGCCAGGCATCAAGGTGGTTGCCCCGGGAACCCCCGCCGCAGCGAAGGGTCTGATGACGGCGAGCATCCGCTCGGAGGACCCGGTGATGTTCTGTGAGCACAAGCTCCTGTACGACAGTGCGGGGCCGGTCCCGATCGGCGAGCACATCGTCCCACTGGGGGAAGCGTCAGTCGAGCGCGCCGGCGCGGACGTCACCGTCGTCGCGACCCAGCGACTGCTCGGGGACGCGCTCGACGTCGCCGGGGAGCTGGCTCCCGACACGGCAGTCGAAGTCATCGATCCGCGGACGCTGTACCCACTCGACACCGACACGATCCTCGACAGCGTCCGGAAGACGGGACGGCTGGTCGTCGCCGACGAGAGCCCACTCTCCTACGGGTTCCACGCCGAGGTGATCACCCGCGTCGTCGAGACGCTGGGCGGCCTCGACGGGCGCGTCCAGCGGGTGGGCGTTCCCGACACGCCGGTTCCTTTCGCGCCCGACCTGGAGGACGAGGTGCTTCCCGGCCTCGACGAGGTGCGGACCGCCATCGAGCGGACGCTCCAGTAGTGCTCTGTCTACTATAGACTGAAACGTCCAGTAGGTCTCCGAGCCGAGTGCGGTTCGTTATTTGGCAAAATTATAAGGTATCCTGCACGTATGTTTCAATCCTCAACAAGATAAGAAAGTAGGATTCATTCGGTTGTGCTGATAGTAATCCCCCGCTTCCGGGCGTATATGCCCACAATCATTCCCACGAAGAGTCCCAGCATCAAGGCCGCGACAAGCAGTGCGGCTTCGTCACCGCCCGGTGATAAAAACCACCGGATTAATCCAAACAGACCCACCCCTCCAAACCCCACGACAAGCAGGTTGAGGAATTTACGCCTGATTTTTTTGCTTTCTACGTTTCCGGGGATGAAGCCGATCACCCATCCAACCGAGACAGCACCTAGCAAAGGGAATAGAACGCCGGATGAGCCGTTTCCGTTTCCAGAGGTGGGTTCCGTAGACGGACTGATCCCGTCATCATCTCCCATGTCATCGCCGCCGTTCGTCCCGCCAGCGCCTGGGTCTGTGGGTGTCTTATTGGATGGAGTGGTTTCTGCATTCAGTTCACCAGCCTTCAACAGCCAAGCATCAGCCGAATCATCACCAGTGGATCTGGTTGCGCCGGCCAAGAGGTAGCCGCCGTCACTCGTCTCAATTATCGATTCTCCCCAGTCGTGCTCGCTGCCGCCATAGGTCTGCTCCCAATGTGTGTTACCCTGGGTGTCAATTTTCACCACCCAGCCATCCTCCTTCGCGTTCCCGCTGGATGCCGTCCCGCCTACAAAAAGATTATTTCCGTTGCTCGTCTCGATAACCGACCGGGCATAGTCGGTGGCGCTACCGCCGAAGGTTTCTTCCCACCGGACTGTTCCATCAGGGTTGACTTTTACCAACCAGGCGTCCCCCTCCCCGTTCCCGGTAGACTTCGTTTGACTGGCGAAGAGATAACTCCCGTCGCTTGTCTCGATGACCGAATTCGCCCAGTCATCCTCGCTGCCGCCGTAGGTCTGCTCCCACTGGGTGGTGCCGGTGGTATCGACTTTCATCAGCAAAGCGTCCAAGTTCCGATTGGATACCGATCCACCGGCGAGAAGATAGCCTCCGTCGCTTGTCTCGATGACCGAATTCGCCCAGTCATCCTCGCTGCTGCCGTAGGTCTGCTCCCACTGGGTGGTCCCGTCAGTGTTGAGCTTCAACAGCCAGATGTCCGACCGATCGCTTCCGTTCTGTGTCTTATTCCCAGCGACGAGATAGTCCCCATCCTCCGTCTCAAGGGCTGCCTTTGCCTGACTGTTTCCGTTACTGAAGGTTTGTTCCCAACGGATGTTTCCAGTAGTGTCGACCTTTACTAGCCAGGCGTTCGGTTCATCGTAAATATCACTTACTATCTCTCCGGCGAGAAGGTAATCCCCCATACTCGTCTCGATGACCGTGTTCACGTCCTGGCCGGTCCTGTCACCGTACCTTTTCTCCCAAAGAGTGGTTCCCCCAGTGTCGGTCTTCACGAGATAAGCATCAGCATCAGGGAGCGAGATGTTGTTCCCCGAGTATCCGGCGAAGAGGTAGCCCCCATCACTCGTTTCGATGACCGAGTGTGCCAGATCTCCACCGTACCTGCCATACGTCTCCTCCCACAGTGTTTCGGGTGGTGATGGCGAATCAGACAATGCTTCATCGGATACCCGGTTTCCTCGTCGGATGAGCGGTATTGTGTCATCCCCGACACCCCAGATGACGGGCAACCCGCAAAGGGTGGCGAGGAATCTCCGTCGAGTGGATAGATTCGGCATAAGAATAACTAAATAATAGATGATTATTATTGTATCGACGGGTCCGTAGGGGATACTCCAGTAATCATCGTGTTCACTTTCTGGTTTGGATAGCAGAGCGCGTCTTACAACAGATTCTCGGGATACATCAGCAGAGTCGGCGCGTTTGAGAGCAGAATACTACTCTCAGAGCGAAAATCTGATCGTTCAAAATCTCAACATATCGAACATTTGAGGATAGGATAGACTTCTCGATCCACAGATGACCGATCGCTATTGAGGCGTCTCGGTGTGGTCGCTCCTCGTCGGCTCCTCGACCGTCCCTCGACGTGGCCGGGAGTCCTACGGCGAGACGTCGATGTCGTCGTAGATACTGGTCTCGGGACCGGTCGTCTCGCGCCGGACCACGTCGTCGAAGACGGAGTGGTCGAGGGCGTCGACGTCGGGGTAGTCGACCTCGACGAGATTCCCGGTCGGGTCCCGCAGATACATCTGTGCGGTGCCGTTGAAGTCGAATACCTGGGGTGGCCCGGACTCCTCGCCGACCGTCGCAAATACGCCCCGTTCGGCGGCCCGGCGGTACACCGCCTCGAAGTCGTCGACGTGTATCCCGAAGTGGGCAAACATGGTGCGCTCGGGCTCGCGGTCCGGGTCGTTCCAGAGGTGTAACTGCAGATCCCCGATACGCACGATCTGGAACTCGATCCCCTCGTCGGCGTGGAAGTCCTCCTGGTTGCCGAAGGTGGGTGTCGGGATGGGCTCACAGCCGATCACCGACTCGTAGAACTCCGTCGACTCGGCGACGTCCTCGGCGATGACGCTCACGTGGGTCAGCTGCGGCCCGCTGCCGGTCTGTGACGACATGGCACCCCGTTGGGCCGCCCCGACTAATATGGACGGGGTCGCGTCGTTCCCGCGGCGAGGGGTACCCGCTACAGCACGCGGTTCTGCATCCGCTCGGGCGCACCGTCGGCGAACGCCTCGTAGTTCTCGACGAAGATGTCGGCGATCCGGTCGGACATTCGGGGTGAGGCGCCGCCGTTGTGCGGGGTCAGGATGACGTTCGAGAGGTCCCACAGCGTCGACTCGGCGGGGAGCGGTTCGGTAGCGAAGACATCCAGTGCGGCGCCGCGGATGCCACGCTGCTGGAGTTCGGTCACCAGCGCGTCCTCGTCGACCACTGGTCCGCGGGCGACGTTGACGAGGACGGCGTCGTCAGCCATCAGCCCGAGTTGTTCGCGCCCGATCAGGCCCTCGGTCTCCTCGGTCAGGGGACAGGCGAGGAGCACGTAGTCGGATTCGAGCAACACGGCGGACAGGTCCTCGGGTCCGTGCACGGTGTCGACGGCCGCGACGTCGTCCGAGGGATCGGATTTGGTCCCGACGACGTCCATCCCGACCGCAGCCGCGAGTTCGGCGGTCCGTCGTCCGATGGCACCCAGCCCGACGATACCGAGGGTCTTCTCGGCGAGTTCCCCGCCGGTGAACCGCTCCCAGACGCCGCGCTCGCGCATGGTGATAGCCTCGTCGAGGCGGCGCTCGAAGGCGAGCATGTACCCCAGGACCTGCTCGGCAACGGGCTGGGCGTGTGCGCCCGCCGCGGTCGTCAGCAGGACGTCGCGGTCCCGGAGCGCCTCGAGGTCGATCATGTCGACGCCGGCA
>JAHENO010000323.1 GCA_018609945.1 Haloarculaceae archaeon
ATCCGCGAGGGGACGGTCATGGACGACGACGGCCACATCGTCGTCGGGACCGCCGGCCACGTCGACCACGGCAAGTCGACGCTCGTCGGCTCGCTCGTGACCGGGCAGGCCGACGACGGCCAGGGCGGGACCCGCTCGTTCTTGGACGTCCAGCCCCACGAGATAGAGCGCGGCCTCTCCGCGGACCTCTCGTACGGCGTCTACGGCTTCGACGACGACGGCCCGGTCCGGATGGACAACCCCCACCGCAAGGACGACCGCGCCCGGGTCGTCGCAAACGCGGATCGTCTCGTCTCGTTTGTCGATACCGTTGGCCACGAGCCCTGGCTGCGGACCACCATCCGCGGGCTCGTGGGGCAGAAACTCGACTACGGCCTGCTGACCGTCGCCGCCGACGACGGCCCCACCAAGACCACCCGCGAGCACCTGGGCATCCTGCTGGCGACGGATCTTCCGACGATCGTCGCCATCACGAAGGCCGACCTGGTCGACGACGACCGCGTCCGCGAGGTCGAACGCGAGGTCGAGCGACTCCTGCGCGAGGTCGAGAAGACGCCACTCCGGGTCGACCGCTACGGCGTCGACGCCGCCATCGAGGAAATCTCCGAAACGGTCGTGCCGGTCGTGACGACCAGCGCCGTCACCGGCGACGGGCTGGACGTGCTCGACGAACTGTTCGAGCGGCTCCCGAAGACCGGCGACGCAGTCGCCGACGAACAGTTCCGGATGTACGTCGACCGCACCTACAAGGTGACGGGCGTCGGCGCCGTCACCTCCGGGACGGTCCAGTCGGGGCGGGTCGAGGCCGGGGACGAACTCCTCCTTGGCCCGATGTCCGACGGGCGCTTCCAGGAGGTCGAGGTCCGCTCCATCGAGATGCACTACCACCGCGTCGACGAGGCGCGCGCGGGCCGCATCGTCGGCATCGCCCTGAAGGGCGTCCGGGAGGAGGCCATCGAGCGCGGCATGGTCCTCCTGCCACGGTCGGCCGACCCCGACCCTGTCCGGGAGTTCGAGGCCGAGGTGATGGTGCTCAACCACCCGACCCACATCGGCGCCGGCTACGAGCCCGTCGTCCACCTGGAGACGATAAGCGAGGCCGCGGCCTTCTACCCCGAGGAGGGACAGCTCCTCCCGGGGGACACCGGCAAGGCTCGCGTCCGGTTCAAGTTCCGCCCCTACCTCGTCGAGGAGGGCCAGCGGTTCGTCTTCCGCGAGGGGCGCTCGAAGGGCGTCGGGACCGTGACGGACGTCACCCCGGCGGAGTAGCCCGCCAACAACTCCGGTGGGCAAGGCATTTTTACCGGCCGTCCGTTTGTCGCGCCGATGAACACGGGGCCGACTCCGCCCGAGCAGGTGCAGATTCTCGACGAGGACGGACGGGTGCGCGCGGACGCGACCGTCCCGGACATCGACGACGAGACGCTGGTGGCGATGTACGAGGGGATGCGCTTTGCCCGCCACCTCGACGAGCGCGCCACGTCGCTCCACCGGCAGGGACGGATGGGGACGTACCCGCCGCTCGCTGGCCAGGAGGCCGCACAGGTCGCCTCGACCCACGCCTTCAGCGACGACGACTGGCTCCTCTACCAGTACCGGGAACACGGCGTCCCCATCGTCCGCGGGCTCTCACACGAGTACCTGCTCTACTGGATGGGCCACGAGGAGGGCAACGAGTGGCTCGCCGACCGGTACGTCTTCCCCATCAACATCTCCATCGCCTCCCACCTCCCGCACGCGACGGGGATGGCCTGGGCGGCGAAACTCGAGGGCGACGACTGCGTCGTCGGGTGTCACTTCGGTGACGGCGCCTCCTCGGAGGGTGATTTCCACGAGGCACTGAACTTCGCCGGCGTCTTCGACGTGCCGGCGGTGTTCTTCTGCAACAACAACCAGTGGGCGATTTCGGTACCGACCGAGCGCCAGACCGCGAGCGCCACCTTCGCCCAGAAGGCCCGCGCCTACGGCTTCCGGGGGGTCCGCGTCGACGGGATGGACCCCCTGGCAGTCTACCAGGTCACCCGCGAGGCCGTCGAGCGCGCCCGCACCGGCGAGGCCGACGACGGGAACCCGATGGGGCGGGCGACGCGGCCGACGCTGATCGAACCGGTCATGTACCGGCTGGGCGCCCACACGACAGTCGACGACCCCTCGGTCTACCGGGACGAGGAGGAGCTCGAACGGTGGAAGCAGAAAGACCCCATCCCGCGCATGGAGACGTTCCTCAGGGACCGGGGCCTGCTGGACGACGACCGGATCGAGTCCATCGAAGAGGACATCGAGGCGGCAGTCGGCCTGCTGATCGACCGCGCCGAGGAGTTCGAACCCGACCCGGCGTCGATGTTCGAACACACCTACGCCGAGGGGACCCCCCGCGTGGCCGAGGGAGAGGCCGAACTCGCGGCGTTGCGCGAACGACACGGAGACGACCGCCTCACGCGGGACGAATGACCGTCGAACCCTACGACCACGTCCGGGTCAGTCCCGACGGGCCGATTCCGGCGGGCGTCTACCGCGTGGTCGGCACCGGCGGGGAGCGCGTGACGCTGCTTCGCGTGGCCGACAGCCGCGACCGTCGGGTCCACTCGGGAGCCATCGAGCGCGTCGACAGCGAGACGCTGGCAGCCCTTGACCCCGCCGAGAACCCGGACGCGGGGCTCTCGCTGTCGGCGCTGTTCGACCCCCTCACCGCGTACGGAACGGCACTCCGGCACTGGCTCGGGGTCTAGTACCTGGCAGTCGGGCCGGACGCCCTCGCCCGGTAGCGCCCGTAACGCCGGTAGAGGAGCGCGAGAACCGCACCGAACCCGAACAGGAAGACGACGACGTTTATCAGGTTCCCGACAACGGGAATCAGAGAGAGGATTCCAACGCCGACGACGCCGACGGCCAGGGCGGCCCAGCGGCTGTCGACGCTCGTATAGGAGAGTACCCACGCGCCGGCGGCGTACTCGGCCAGCGCCGCGGAGGTGAATATCACCAGCCCGAAGGCCATCAGCCCCAGCAGGGCGATGGGTGCACCGACGACGGTGATCGCCACGAGGACGAGCGCGATCGGGATGCCGATCAGCCCGAGGAGTCCGACGCCGCCCGAACGGAGGGTGTGCTCGCGAACCTCGGTGACGACCGACTCGGAGAACTCGGGGACGACGACGAGGAGTACCGCACCGACCGCCAGCGTCGCGAGTATGCCGTAGACGCTGAAGACGAGCCCCAGCGGGCCGTCGGCGAAGTTGCCGAACCCGGCGTCGACAGAGAGGTTGTCGACGGCCGACACCTGTCCGCCGACGGTCGCGCCGTCGGCCCGGACGAACTCGGCGTCGCTGCTGTACGCGACGCTCCCGCCGACCGAGGCCGTCTCGGCGAGTTCGATGCGCTGGACGGCGGCCTTGACGTTCCCCTCGACGGTGCCCGCGACGACGAGGTCGGCAGCGCCAACAGAGACG
>JAHENO010000324.1 GCA_018609945.1 Haloarculaceae archaeon
CACGACGGCCATCCGGAGGCCGTAGTACCGCCGGTAGGCGTCGTCGATGGTGGGGACGATCAGATCCGCGAAGATGAAACTCATCACACCGCCGAAGGCGATGCCGTTGTTCCAGAGGATGACCGCAAACGGAACGTTGCCCACCGAGCAGACGAACGTGACGACACCGATCACCACGCCGATGACCGCGCTGGCGACCACCCAGGTGAGCGTCCCCTCGGCACCGAGCCCGAACAGCCTCGTCCACCAGGCCCGGGGGACGAACGCCCCGATGAGACCGGCGATCAGAAAGCCCGCGAGGATGTCTTTCCAGAGCATCCCCCACTCCCCGAGGGCGTTCTTCGAGGCGAGACGCCACCCGTCGCGGGTCAGCAGTCGCTCGCGCCATCCCGCGGCGTCCTGGCGCTGTTGTTCGACGTAGGCTCGCTTGCACGACTCCGAGCAAAAATACTCGGTCCCACCGTCGGTTTCCAGCGTGCAGACGTCGGCGCTGGTCGGATCGACCTCCATGCCACAGGACGGGTCGCGCACGCCGTCCGAGGTGCGGAGGTGCTCGCGTGCCGCCTCGAACCATCCATCCGGGACGAGATACGTGAACGTCACCGCGAGCAACGCGATCAACACGAGGCCAGCGACGTAGTCGGCCAGCACGAACTGCCAGCCCAGCAGAATCCACATCACGAGCCCGAGTTCGATGACCAGATTGGTCGAGGCGAACTGGAAGGCGGCGAGACTGGCCACCGGCGACGCGCCCTTCTTGAACAGGGATTTGGTGGTCGCGACGGCACCGAACGAACACGACGAGGACGCCGCGCCGAAGACGGTGCCCAGGCCGAGTTCGCGCAACCCATCCCCGCCCAGGACGGCCGACATCTTCTCTTCACTGACGAACGTCTCGACAGCACCGGCGATCGTGAACCCGAGCACCAGCGCCCACCACGTCTCCCAGCCCATCTCACCGGCCAGACGCAACCCGTCGAGAAATGTCTCACCCAGCATGGGGCTCACCACCGGGCGGGAGCTGTCTCATACGGATTGCTGTAGCTGTTTTCCAGGTCGACCGCACGCTGTACCGCGGTCGATCCGGCAATGAACGACAGCAATCCGTATCAGGTGCGGTCGGTGCAGTCATCGTATGTCAGCATACACTCTCGCCGTTCAATGTGATTTCGCTTCAGAAAGCGAAACTGAGAGGCGGTAGAACCTTCGATGTCAAACCACGCGACTGGCTTCGCCGATCGCTCGTCGATCGGTTTGTCACGAGAGTGGGATCGAGGGGAACTGGTTTTTCAACGGCGACCGACAGGGTGGGGCAATGAGCCTCTCAGACGATCCGGACATGGTCACGCTGCAACCGGATCAACCGTTCTTCGAGACGATGTACACGGCGGCCCCGCTGGTGATCGTCGGGACGCGCGAGGCCGACGGTTCGGAGAACCTGGCTCCGAAACACCTGGCGATCCCGCTCGGCTGGTCGGATTACTTCGGGTTCGTCTGTACCCCGGAACACAGCACGTACCACAACGCCGAGCGCAACGGCTCGTTCACCGTCAGCTACCCGCGTCCCGAGAACCTGCTCGACGCCAGCCTGGCCGCCGGTGAGCGCGACGAGGAGGGGTCGAAACCCTCGCTCGAGATGATCGAGACGGTGGACGCGGAGACAGTCGACGCGCCCGCCGTGGCCGATACCTACGCTGTCTTGGAGTGCGAACTGGATCGGATCGTCGATGGGTTCGGGAGGGGCGGGCTCGTCGCCGGCGAGATCGTCGCCAAACACGTTCACACTGACGCCTACCGCTCGACCGACGCCGAACCGGAGGCGTTGCTGGAACGGGCACCGGTGCTGACGTACTTCTATCCGGATCGGGTCGCCAGCGTCAGCCAGACGGAAGCGTTCCCGTTTCCCGAAGGGTTCGAGCGATGACGACCTCCGGGGAAAATACGCCCCGCGAAGGGGCGGTCCAGAACTGGATCGAGGACAATCGCGATTCGCTGGCGGAGCACCTCCTCGAGCTGATCGAAATCGAGACGCCGACGGACAACCCCGACACGTTCGACCGGTTTTTCGATCGGCTGGGGAGTGATCTCCGGGCCGCCGGACTGGAGACGAGCCGTATTCCGGGTGACGAGACGGGCGGGCGGCTGGAGGCCTGGTCGCCGGCACGGGCGGAGACCGGCGAGATCCAGCTCCTGATCGGGCACGCGGACACTGTCTGGCCGCTCGGCACGATCGAGGAGCGGCCGCCGACGATCCGGGAGGACGTACTCGAGGGGCCGGGAGCCCTCGACATGAAGGGCGGGCTGACTCAGCTCACGTTCGCGCTGCGGGCCCTCGCGGAACTCGCAGTCGATCCGGCGCTGCCGGTCCACGTCCTCGTCTCCAGCGACGAGGAGGTCGGCAGCCCCGAGTCCAAACCCCGCGTCGTCGAGCTGGCGAAACGGGCCAACCGCGTGTTCGTGCTCGAACCCGCGAGCGGTCCGGAGGGAAAGATCAAGGTCGCACGGAAGTCGGTCGGACACTTCACCGTGCGGATCACGGGCGAGGCTGCGCACGCCGGCCTCGAACCGGAGGAGGGCGCCAGTGCGACCGAGGAACTCGGTACCGTCATTCACCGGCTCCACGAACTGACCGACGTGGAGACGGGCGTCACGGTGAACGTCGGAGAGGTCGAGGCAGGCCTTCGATCGAACGTCGTGGCGCCGGAGGCGCGGGCCGAAGTCGACGTCCGGGCGCCGACGGAGGAGGCTGCCGCGGCCGTCGAGGAGCAGATCCGGACACTCGAGCCGACGACGCCGGGCACCGAGCTGACCGTGGAGGGCGGGTTCGGACGGCCGCCGATGGAACCGACACCGGACAACCGGTTGCTCTGGGAGCGCGTCCGGGCGGTCGGCCGCCATCTCGGGCTGGAACTGGAGGGCACTCGCTCCGGAGGTGCCAGCGACGGTAACGACGCCAGTCAGCACGCGCCCACCATCGACGGGTTCGGCGCGGTCGGGGACGGTGCCCACGAGACCTACGAGTACGTCGACCTCGGCGCGCTCGCGGACCGGGTAGCGCTCCTGGCCGCCTGTCTCTGTGACGACCCGCTCCCGCCCGACCCGGAACAGGAACTGGAGGCAGACTCGTGAGAGCAGACATCCACACCGCGGTCACACGCATCGCAGACCTCGAGAATCGTTCGTACGACGTCGAACCACGCCCGAAGACGGAGTGGGAAACCGGTGACTACGTCTGTGTCCGGTGTATCGAGCGACCGGACCCGGAGGTCAGACTGGAGAACCCGCGGGGCAGGCGCGTCGAGTTGATGGAGGGAGAACTGATCGTCGGCGCGCTGGGCACCCGGCGGGCCACGCGCGGGTTCGTCGGTGGGTGGCGCGACGTCGAAGACGACGGCCGCATGGACGTCCTGACCGGCGGTGGCGTCGTCGGCCGGGTCACGTCGACGTCACCGTACAGCCCGACACCGGTCCGCGTCGAGTACGTGGGTCACGTCCACGTCGACGGTGCTGTCGCCCGGATGCGGGACTACGGGCTCGAGTCCGACGCACCGACACTCACGACGCCCGTGATACTCGTGCTGGGGACGAGCATGTCGGCCGGAAAGACGATGAGCGGTCGCGTGATCACGCGCGTCCTCGTCGAGAACGGGTACCGCGTGGCCGCCTGCAAGCTGACTGGCGCGGGGACGTACGACGACGTCCTCGCGATGGGGACGGCAGGGGCCGATCCGGTGTACGACTTCGTCGACGCCGGCCTGCCGACGACGGTCGTTCCCGAGGACACCTTCCGAACCGCCGTCCGATCACTCCTCGGGCGCTTCGAGACGGCCGACGTCATCGTGGCCGAGGTCGGTGCCAGCCCGCTCGAACCGTACAACGGGGACGCCGCTGTCGACCTGCTCGACGACCAGGTCGCATTCACCCTGCTCTGTGCGTCGGACCCCTACGCTGTCGTCGGGATCGAGGAGGCGTTCGGGCGCTCCCCCGACCTGGTCGCGGGGATCGCCACGAACACCACCGCCGGGATCGAACTCGTCGAGCAACTCACAGGTCATCCGGCACTGAACCTGCAGAGAGAGGAAGCGAAAGAGCCACTCGAGGAGATGCTCACGGCCGCACTGTCGTGAGCGCCATCGGCAGCGACGACGCGCTCGACGCGTCGCTGGCGATGTGCGATTCGGTCGATAAAATGTGCAGCCTTCACAATCCATACCGCTTATGCGCACAAGAGCTTCGCTTTATGATACGCCGGCTATCCCTCCAGGAACGGGCCGGCCGCTGTCACGTCGGACACCGCGCGTCGGCGACCCTGCAATCCAGTAGAGTGTCACGTACAGGGACGGTAGTGTAGTGAGCGAGTCCGGACAGCAGTATCGGGCCTGTTGTACGGTATCCTATGTCCTGCGGCACACCGGAGTCTGAGTATCACACCGTGCGTATAAATCGTAGATGATTGCGGGGGTGGCGGGGCTAGAAGGCGCCGGGGACGAACACGTAGGCGAGCAGTAAGGTCAGGATGCCGGTAGCCACCCCGTAGTAGGCGAGTGGTATCAGTTCGAGGCGGATGACACGTCCCTCCTCACCGATGAGGCCGACGACGGTGAGGGCGGCGACGACGTTGTGGATGGCGATGAGGTTGCCGATCGCGCCACCCACGGCCTGTGCAGCGACGACGATCTGGGTGGGGGCACCGATCTGCTGTGCGGCCTCGAACTGGAACAGCCCGAACAGGATGTCGCTGACGGTGTTCGAGCCGGCGATGAAGGCGCCGAAGGCCCCGATGAATCCCGAGAAGAACGGGAACGCCGCGCCGGTGGCGTTCGCGGTGAGTTGCGAGAGGGACTGGAGCATGCCGGTACTCGCGGCCGTCCCCTCCAGCACCGGGGTGCCACCGGTCTTCTGCATGATCATGATCGTGGCGACGGCAAACCAGAGTGCGACCACCGCCGGCGCGATGTTGTAGATGGCTTCCCGCCAGGACTCTTTGATCGGTTCGGTGTCCATCCCGTGGAGCGCGTAGGTCAC
>JAHENO010000325.1 GCA_018609945.1 Haloarculaceae archaeon
CGCCCAGTGCGATCCGGTAGCCTCCGAGCAGTTTCCCGGCGGCGAACATCGCTGCCGGAACGGGTGCGTACTTCGGGTACAGCTGTCCGCCGTCGACGACGAAAAACCACGGGCGGAACGGCTCCACCACAGGGGGCTGGAGGGTCAGTTGCCCCTCGAGGAGCATGGCGGCCTGCTGGAGATAGACCGCCTCGTCGTGGTTGGAAGTGTGGTAGGGAAACACCTCGTGAGCGAGGACGAAGACAGTGATGCCGGCGAAGATTGCGAGGATGGCCGCGAGCCGGCGGGGTGTGAGACCCGACCGGAGACGGTGGACGGTCCAGTCCTCGAACCGGGTATCGGGCCAGGCGTCCGGCAGCGATGGCTGGGACATCTCACTCGGCGGGGTACCAGGCGAGAGGGTGGTCGGCCACGATGTCGACGCTGACGGGCTGGCCGTGTTCGAACGTCTCGACGTGGTTGTGGTGACACCGGACCTCCTCGCCGTTGCGGAGTGCGACGCGGTAGATGAACGCCGGGCCGTTGTACTGGCGGTTGACGACGTGTCCGTCGGCGGAGGCCTCGGCGGTCGGGACCGCGGCCAGGTCGTCGGGCCGGACCAGCACGTCGATGCGGGCGCCATCGTAGGCATCGACCGGGCCGTTTATCGCATCGGTCGGGAGCGTCCCCAGTTGCGTCTCGACGACGTCGCCGCGCACGCGTCCCGCGAGGAAGCTCGCGCGCCCGAGGAAGCTCGCGACGAACCGCGACTCGGGGTTCTCGAAGACCACCTCGGGCTGGCCGATCTGTTCGATCCGGCCGTCGTTCATGATGGCGACGCGGTCGCTGATCGAGAGTGCCTCCTCCTGGTCGTGGGTGACCGAGACGGCGGTCACGCCCGCCTCTTTGAGGATTTCCCGCACCTCCTCGCGCATCTCCACGCGCAGGCGGACGTCCAGATTCGAGAACGGTTCGTCGAGCAGGAGGACGTCCGGCTCGGGGGCCAGCGACCGTGCGAGCGCGACCCGCTGTTGCTGGCCCCCCGACAGCTGGCTCGGCATCTTCTCGCGGTGGTCGGTCAGTCCCACGAGTTCGAGCAGTTCGTCGACGCGCTCCTCGCCGTGGGTGGTCCCGCGGAGGCCGAACGCGATGTTCTCCGCGACGTCGAGGTGTGGGAAGAGTGCGAAGTTCTGGAAGACGAGCCCGACGTCGCGGTCCTCCGGCGGGACGAACTGGCTGTCCCCGGCGAGCGTCTCGCCGCCGATGGTGACGGTCCCGGCAGTGGGTTCGTCGAGGCCCGCGATCAGGCGCAGTGTCGTGGTCTTGCCACAGCCCGAGGGACCCAACAGCGTGAGGAGTTCGCCCTCGCGGACGGACAACGAGAGGTCCCGAACGGCCGTCTCGGGACCGAACTCGCGAGTGACGCCGTCCAGTTCGAGCACCGTCTCGCCGGTCGAATCAGTGGGGGTGCGCTCGGAGACCGGCTCGGGTTCGGGTGGTTCGTTACGTGACATCGTACCTGCTCCCGCGCAGGATGACGAGCATCGACAGCGCCGAGACGCCGACCAGCACCAGCGCCGGGACGGCTGCCTGCCCGTAGTAGCCCTGTTCCTGTACTTGCCAGATGTAGGTTACGAAGGTTTCGAATCCGGCCGGCCGGAGCAACAGGGTAGCGGGCAGTTCCTTCATCGTGGTCAGGAACACGAGCGCCCCGCCGGCGAACACCCCCGGCGTCACCTGCGGGAGGACCACCCGCCGGAACGACCGTAGCGGGGCGTCACCCATCGAGCGCGCAGCCTCGACGTGTTTCGGGTCGACCTGGAGGATGGACGACTCGAGCGTACCCACCGCCTGCGGAACGAAGCGTACGACGTAGGCGAACACCAGCAGACCGAGCGTCCGGTAGATGCCGCTGGCGTACTTCAGTCCGAGGAACACCAGCGACAGGCCGAGGACGACCCCCGGCATCGCGTACCCGACGTAGGTCGCCCGCTCGGGCAGCGAACTGAGCCACGAGTCGCCACGCGCCGAGAGGTAGGCGATGGGCAACGCGACCAGGACGGCGGCGACGGCCGCGGCGCCCGCGACGAACACCGAGTTCCAGGCGTAGACGAACTGGAATTCGAATCCACCGGCGGCATACCCCGGCGAGGGTCGAAACAGCCACATCACCAGGACGCCGATGGGCACAACCAGCCCCAGAAACGCCACGCCGGCACAGAACAAAAGCGCCGGGACCGTCCACCGACCCAGCGGGACGCGGCCGGCCCTGTGGCCCGTCGTGGAGACGTGGGCGCCCTCCCGACTCGCGCTGATTCGGGCCTCCCAGACCAGAATTCCCAGCGTCATCACGAGCAACAGCACCGAGAGCAGTGCCGCGAACCCGCGGTTGAAGTTGGAGTACTCGACGAAAATCATCCGCGTGAACACGTCGTAGCGCATGATCTGTGGCGTCCCGAAATCCGACAGCGTGTACAGCGCCACCAGCAGAGCGCCGGCGGCGATGCCGGGCTTGATCTGCGGGAGCGTCACGCGCCAGAACGCCTCCCAGCGGCTGTGGTTGAGCGTCCGTGCGGCCTCGATGACGGTCCCGTCGAACGACAGCAGGGCGGCCCGGGTGGTGATGTAGACGTAGGGGTAGGTGAAGAGCGTCAACACGACGGCCGTCCCCAGGAGGCCGAACATCGCTGGGATCCGCTCGAATCCCAGGGGCGCGAGAATCCCCTGGAGAACCCCGCGGGGACCGAAAGCGGAGACGAACGCGAACGCGCCGATGTAGCTGGGGATCACCAGCGGCAGGGCGGCAACGACGGTCCAGAACCGCCGGAAGGGGAGGTCCGTCTGGACCGTCAGGATGGCGAGTGGCACCCCGACGAGCAACGACCCGCCCGTGACGACCCCCACCAGAAGGAGCGAGTTCACCACGATCTGGAGCGTATCGGGATCGAGCAACAGCGAGGCGGCACGGCCGGACTCCACCTCGCCGGCACGCAACAGCACCCACGCCACCGGCGAGAGGAGAACGAGCGCCAGCAGGACCGAGACGGCCGTCAGCAGAGAGGGCAGCGACTCGCGTATCCGCCCGAATCCGCCGCGGTACGTCCGGCCGTCCGGCGTCGCCATTAGAGGACGTCAGTTTCCCTGAGTAATTCGAGTGTCGGTTCCACGTCGGCCAGTTGCGTGAGGTCGATGTCCGGCGGGTTCAGTTCCTCGATGCTGGGGAGGCCGCCGGCGGGCGAAACCTCGGGGACGGTCGGGTAGGCGAAGGTCGTCGTGGCGAAAAACTCCTGGGCCTCCGAGGAGAGGAGGTGCCGCAGGAACGTCACCGCGAGGTCC
>JAHENO010000326.1 GCA_018609945.1 Haloarculaceae archaeon
GCCCAGCTGGGGCGCTACTACGGCGTGCCGACGCGGGCCGGCGGCGGCCTGACCGACGCCAAGGCGCTGGACTACCAGAGCGGATTCGAGTCGATGCTTGTCCAGACGGTCACGGACATGGCGGGCGTCGACTACGTGCTGCACGCCGCCGGCATCCTCGAGTCCTACGAGACCGTCTCGCCCGAGAAGTTCGTCCTCGACTGCGAGGCGCTGCGGTACCTCGATCGGTTTCGCCGGGGTTTCAGCCTCGACCCCGAGCGCCTGCAACTGGAGCGGATCGCGGAGGTCGAACCCGCCGGCCACTTCCTGGACGCGGCCCTCGACGAGACAGGGGAGTTCTTCCATCCCTCGGTCATCGACAAGCGCTCCCACAGCGACTGGGCGGACAACGGCCGGCAATCGACGTTCGAACGGGCCCGTGACCGCGTCGACCGACAGCTCGAGGCCTACGAGCGACCGCGCCTCGACGCCGACGTCGAGCGGGACCTCGAGGAGTACGTCACAGCCCGCGGCCGGGCCGTCGAGTGACCCCGCGAGCGCCCGATGTCCCGCCGCGTCCACGACTGGGGCTGCCCGGCTGCTACCGCCGGCCGAAACACGTCGTATCGGCTCCCATACTGAAACGCCAACATTGATTACCGCATCGGGGGTACTCCGGGCACGATGTCATCACTTGATGAAACGGAGGAGTTCCCGACGGACTACGAGATCGCACAGTCCGTAGAGAAAGACCACATCGCCGACGTCGTCGAGCCACTCGGGCTCGGCGCCGGGGATCTGGAACTGTACGGCGAGCACAAGGCGAAGGTGAAACTCGACGCCATCGAGCGCGTCAAGGAAGAGGAGGACGCGAACGCCAACCTCGTGCTCGTGACGGGGATGACCCCGACGCCGCTCGGCGAGGGGAAGACGGTCACGACCGTCGGGCTCGGCCAGGCGTTCAACCAGATCGGCGAGGACGCACTCATCGCAATCCGCGAACCGTCGCTGGGTCCAGTCTTCGGCGTGAAGGGCGGGGCCGCGGGCGGGGGGTACTCCCAGGTCCTCCCGATGGAGGACATCAACCTCCACTTCACCGGCGACCTCCACGCGCTGACCGCGGCACACAACCTCATCTCGACGATGCTGGACAACCACATCCACCAGCACAACGACATGGAGATCGCCGTCAACTGGGTCAACTGGCCCCGCGCAATCGACATGAACGACCGCGTGCTCCGGGAGACGGTCATCGGTCTGGGCGGTGACGTCACCGGCGTCCCCCGCGAGGACGGGTTCATCCTGACGGCTGCCTCCGAACTGATGGCCGTGCTCTGTCTCGCGGACAGCCTCGAAGACCTCAAGGAGCGGGTCGGCCGCATGATCGTCGCCTACGACCGCGACGGCAAGCCCGTCACCGTCGACGACATCGACGCGACGGGCGCGGTGACAATCCTCCTGCGGGATGCCCTCAAACCGAACGTGGTCCAGACCATCGAGGGGACGCCGGCGTTCGTCCACGGCGGTCCCTTCGCCAACATCGCCCACGGGACGAACTCGCTGATGGCCGACGACGTGGCCGCCCACCTCTCGGATTACCTCATCACCGAGGCCGGTTTCGGCTCGGACCTGGGTGCCGAGAAGTTCATGAACATCGTCTGCCGGCTGGGCGACATCGAGCCGGACGCCGTCACCATCGTCGCGTCGGTCCGGGCACTGAAGTACCACGGGCAGAACATGTGGCCGGCAGACCTCGACGCCCTCGAGGAAGAAGACGTCGAGGCCGTCCGGGGTGGCTTCGAGAACCTCGACAAACACGTCAGGAACCTCCAGCAGTTCGGCGTGCCCGTCGTGGTGGCGATCAACCGCTTCCCGAGCGACACCGACGCCGAAATCGAGGCGGTCGTCGAACACTGCGAGGAGGACCTGGGCGTGCGGGTCGCGGAGTCGAACGTCTTCAGCGACGGCGGCGAGGGCGGCGTGGACCTCGCGGAGGAGGTGTCGGCGGCCGCCGAGGCCGACTCGACCTTCGAGTTCCTCTACCCGGACGAGGCCCCGATCAAGGAGAAAATCGAGACGGTCGCCACCGAGATCTACGGCGCCGACCGCGTCGAGTACTACGGCGACGCCGAGCGCGACATCGAACGGCTCACGAAGCTCGGATTCGACGACGTCCCCATCTGCATGTCCAAGACCTTCCACTCCCTGTCTGACGACCCCGAACTGAAGGGTGCCCCGGAGGGCTGGACGCTGGAGGTCAAGGAGGTCTATCCCTCGGCCGGTGCCGGCTTCCTGGTCGTCCTCACCGGCGACGTCCTCACGCTGCCCGGCCTGCCCGAGACGCCCGCCGCCGCCGAGATGGACATCGACCCCGACGGCACCATCTCCGGGCTGTTCTAGTCGCCTTTCTCGTCCCCGAGCTTCTCTTCCGTGAGGTCGGGGCGTTCGGGGAACAGCGTGACGCCGCGCTCGTCGAGGAGTGCCTGGACCCGGTCGTGGAGCGGCAGATACTCCCCACCCTCGCCGCGGAAGGCTTTCAGGAGTCCCCCGACGGCGACCAGGGCGATGACCGCGAACGGGCCACCCGTCAGGACCGCCGCTGTCTGGAGGACCTCGCTGCTCCCGGTCACCAGGACCCCCACGGCGACGATCCCCTGGAAGACGCCCATGAAGACGATCGTACCCGTGGTGGGCGCCAGGCGCTGCCGACTCGCCAGGATCGAGACCACGAGCGTCGAGGTGTCCGCCGAGGTGGCGATGAAGGCGATGATCAGCCCCAGAAAGAGGAAGATCAACAGTTCGCTCAGCGGCAGGGCGTCGAAGACGGGGTAGCCGGCGACTGCCTCCGACCCGCCGGCGGCATCGATGACGCCGAGCACGTCCGCGATCCCCCGGTGCTGGACGTACAGCGACGTCGCGCCCATCAGGATAAACCAGACCATCGTCGCGGCGGCGGTCGCGACGAAGCCCGTGAACACCACCGTCCGGATCTTGCGGCCCCGCGAGAGCGCGGCCAGGAACAGCCCCGCGAAGGGCGCCCACGAGAACCACCACGACCAGTTGAACACCGTCCAGGTCGCGATCCAGTCCCCGCCCAGGGTCAGGCTCATCGGGACGAAGTTCACCACGTACGACCCGAGCGCGGCGGTTCCCTCGCGGGCCACGAACGACCGCGGGACCAGCGCGAGCAAGAGGACGCCGAAGAGCACGAACAGGAGGATGTTGACGACCGAGAGCCGGCGGATGCCCCGGTGGACCCCCGACTGGGCGGAGATGACGAAAATCAGCGTCAGCCCGGCGACGAACAGCACCGAACCGACCGAATCGAACGGGACGCCCCACTGGTAGTTGATGCCGGTGAGGAACTGCTGGCCGACCAGCGAGACGGAGGTGGCGATGCCGCCGACCGTCGCGAAGACCGCCAGCATATCGACGAACCGACACCAGTACGAGTCGAGGCCGTCGACGCCGAGAAACGGCGTCAGCAGTGCCGAGACGCGGAGGGGTGCACCCCGCTGGTAGACGAAGTAGGCGATGGGAACGCCGATGACGATGTAGGCACTCCAGGCCGAAAAGCCCCAGTGGAAGAGCGTGGTGGTGAGCGCTGCGCCGACCGCGGCGTCCGACTGCGGGGCGACGTCGAAGAACGGTGGCACCGTCCCGTAGTGGAAGAGCCCGGCGGCCGGCCCCCAGAACACGATGCCGGCCGCGATGCCGGCGGTGAAGAACATCGTGAAATACACCGAATACGAGTAGGCGGGTTCCGCGTCGGGACCGCCGAGTCTGACGTCCCCGAGCGACCCGAAAAGCAGGTACAGACAGAACAGGACCGAGAGCAACATCACCCCGACGAACAGCGGTCCGAACCGGTGCATGACGACCGTCTGGACAGTCTCTACGGCGCCGGTCGTCGGCCCCGGCGCGAGCAGCTGCAGGAAAAAGAAGACGACGAGGCCGGCGACGGGGATGCCGAACGTGATCGGGTCGTGTCGCGTGACGAAGTCGCGGATCGTATCGAGGGCCCCCATCCGCCTGATCCGGATCAGATAGTGCATCCCGGAACTTTGCTCGGTATCGTCCTTGGACGGCAACACGGCCATGTAGGTCAGTCCCCCGCCGAAGAACAGGAGCGAAATGACGAGCCACCCCTGGCCACTGACGACCTCCCCGACGATGTCCGGGAAGAAAAACCCCGCCACGACGATGGCACCCGAGCCGACACAGATCGGTACCAGTATCTTCTGGAGGACCCGCTCGGCCGTGCTGGTACCGTGCATTCCCATACCACAGCCCAGTGAACCGAGAACCAAAGTAGTGTCGGGGACCGCGAACTGCCTACAACCAACCACTGCATTGTCACGTAATCCCGCACAGCACCGCTACGATTCCTCGGGTTCGTCCGTCTCGTCGTCAGATTCGTCCTCGAACAGGCCCCTGGTCGAGGTTCCCTCGAGGATCGACTTCCCGAGGATGCGCCCGCCGATGACCATCGGGCTGATGACCTCGTCCGCTCCGACGCTTTCGAGTTTCCC
>JAHENO010000327.1 GCA_018609945.1 Haloarculaceae archaeon
GAAGCGTCTGTCGACGACGTCGCCGCCGACGACGGCGAGTTCCACATCCGGGGCGCGCCCGACCGGTCGCTGACCCTCACCGAGGTCGCCGAACTGGCCCACGCTGGCGACGTGCCGGCGGGCGTCGATCCCGACCTGGCCGCCGAGTCCCAGTACGACCCGCCAAACTACACCTTCCCCTTTGGCACCCACGTCGCCCTCGTCGAGGTCGATCCCGACACGGGAGAGATCGAGATCGACCGCTACGTCGCGGTCGACGACGTGGGCACACAAATCAACCCCACTATCGTCGAGGGCCAGATCCACGGCGGCATCGTCCAGGGCATCGGCCAGGCCCTCTACGAGGAGACGACCTACGACGACAACGGCACGCTCGTCAGCGGCTCCCTGCAGGATTACGCCCTGCCACGGGCCGGACACGTTCCCGAACTGGAGTGGGACTCGACGGTCACGGAGTGTCCGCACAACCCACTGGGCGTGAAAGGCGTGGGCGAGGCCGGCGCCATCGCGGCGCCGCCAGCCATCGTCAACGCCGTCGCCGACGCGCTCGAACCCTTCGACATCGGGGGCCTGGAGATGCCCCTGACCCCCGAGCGAATCTGGCGGGCGGTGCAGGACTCGTAGAGAGCAGACGGCGTCGTCGCTCGCGCCCCCCGTCATACGGATTGCTGTAGTTCTTTGCCGGATCGATCGGGGTACAGCGTGCGGTCGACCTGGAAAACGGCTACAGCAATCCGTATCAGTTGTTCTGGATGGCGTCGATGACCATCGCAGCGGCGACGACCGCCTCCCGTGGGACGGTGCTGGCGTCGTCGATGGTGATCCGGTAGCGGTCGCGGATCGAGAGCTGACCGTCGATCCGCCCCACGTGTCGGCCCTGCGCGTCGGTGATCTCGTACTTGTGTGGGATGAGCGGGCCAACGTACGGGATCAGCGACCGGGCAAGCGTCACCAGCGCACCGCGGGAGTTGATCTCGGCGAACTGCTCGCCGGTCCGGGCGTCCCTGAGTCGCCAGGTGTCCCGGAAGACCGAAAAGTCGTTGTCGAGGACGACGATCTCCCGCCCCGTGTCGGGGTCGGTGATGGCGTAGTTGCCCGCGACATCGACGATGCCCCCCGCTCTGACCGTGAACGCGTCGTTGCCGTCTCCGTCGAGAAACGGGAACTCCTCTTTCAGTTTGAACAGTTTCTGCTTGCCCCGCAGAACAGTCCGTCCGTCGGCGTCCTCGGCCCGGTACTTGTTCCGGATGAGGCTCTGCTCGACGATGTAGGTATCCCCGGTCAGGTCGATTCCCGGGATGTCGATGTCGGGCGTCTCGTCCGTACGTTGGCCCGCCGTGGTCCCCTCGTGGGCGCCCCCAGTCGCTGCCGAGGCGGAGTCGTCGGTCCCCATGGGCTGGCCTGCAACGCCCGGTTCATAACCGTTGTCATGTCGGTGCGGAACCGACAGCGTTTCCCCGACTCCTTCCCTGGCGGGAGATAGATGAGCCGCGACTACATCGAGGTACGCGGGGCCGAGGAACACAACCTCAAGGACGTCGACGTCCGGGTGCCCCGCGAGGAACTGACGGTCGTGACGGGCCTGTCGGGGTCGGGCAAGTCCTCGCTCGCGTTCGAGACCATCTACGCCGAGGGGCAACGGCGCTACATCGAGTCCCTCTCGGCGTACGCCCGGAACTTCCTGGGGCAGATGGACAAACCGCAGGTCGAGAACGTCGAGGGCCTGTCACCGGCCATCTCCATCGACCAGAAGAACGCCGCCAACAACCCCCGCTCGACCGTCGGGACGGTCACCGAACTGCACGACTACCTGCGCCTCCTCTATGCCCGCGTCGGCACGCCCCACTGCCCGGAGTGTGGCCGCGAGGTGGGCGAACAGAGCGCCCAGCAGATGGTCCGGCGCCTGCTCGAAGTCCCCGATGGAACGCGCGCGAAGGTCTGTGCGCCGGTGGTCCGCGACCAGAAGGGCGCCTTCGAGGAACTGTTCGACGACCTCGTGAGCGAGGGCTACACCCGCGTCGAGGTCGACGGCCAGCCCCACGACCTCACCGTCGAACGGCCGGACCTGGACGAGAACTACGACCACACCGTCGACGTGGTGGTCGACCGCGTCCGGATAAGCGAGGACGCCCGCTCGCGGATCACCGACTCCGTCGAGACCGCACTCGAGGAGGCCGAGGGGCTCCTGAAGGTCATCTTCCCCGACGGTGACGTCGACGTCGGCGGCTCCCGCGCCCGCTCGACGGGCGACCTCTCGGACGCCGA
The DNA here is from genome assembly GCA_018609945.1 of Haloarculaceae archaeon. Lineage (GTDB taxonomy): Archaea > Halobacteriota > Halobacteria > Halobacteriales > Haloarculaceae > SW-9-67-25. The sequence continues at coordinate 2,266 of JAHENO010000327.1, forward strand.
GGAGAGCGACGGCGACGGCACCGACGACGACCGCCTCGTCGTGGAGTTCTCCGAGGAACTGGCCTGCACGCACTGTCACATCGACATCAGCGAGATCGAGACGCGCTCCTTCTCGTTCAACAGTCCCCACGGCGCCTGCCCGGAGTGTGAGGGCATCGGCGAGACCAAGGAAGTCGACGAGAGCCTGGTGGTCCAGGACCCCTCCAAGCCGCTCAAGCACGTCTTCGAACCCTGGAGTTACAACCGCACCTACTACTCGCGGCAACTGGACAACGTCGCCGAACACTTCGGCGTCTCGCTGGAGACGCCCTTCGAGGAACTCGATCCCGACATCCGGCGGCAGTTCGTCTGGGGCACCGACGAGCGGGTCCACTTCGAGTGGACGACCAAGAACGGCACCCGCGAGAAGACCGAACGCTTCGAGGGAGTCATCCCCAACCTGGAGCGCCGCCACGTCGAGACCGACAGCGACCGCGCCCGCGAGCACATCGAGGAGTACATGGCGGTCACGACGTGTCCGGCCTGCGAGGGCACCCGGCTGAAAGCCGAGTCCCGCGCGGTGCTGGTCGACGGCACCTCCATCACCGAAGTGAACCAGATGTCCATCGGGGACGCCCTCGAACACTTCGAGGGGATGGAGGCGGTCCTCGACGAGCGTGAGACGAAAATCGCCGAAGAGATCCTCAAAGAGATTCGCGCCCGCCTCGGATTCATGTGCGAGGTGGGGCTCGATTACCTGACCCTGGACCGGGAGGCCGCCACCCTCTCGGGCGGGGAGAGCCAGCGCATCCGCCTGGCGACACAGATCGGGTCGGGCCTCGTCGGCGTGCTGTACGTGCTCGACGAGCCCTCGATCGGCCTCCACCAGCGGGACAACGACCGGCTGCTCGACACGCTCGAAGAACTGCGCGACCTGGGCAACACGCTGCTGGTCGTCGAACACGACACCGAGACGATGCGCCGGGCCGACAACATCGTCGACATGGGGCCCGGCCCCGGCAAGCGCGGCGGCGAGGTCGTCGTCAACGGACCCATAGAGGACGTCCTCGCGGCCGAGGAGTCCGTCACGGGCGAGTACCTCGCCGGCGAGCGGTCGATCCCCGTTCCGGAAGAGCGCCGCGATCCCGACGGGTACGTCACCATCAGGGGTGCCCGCCAGCACAATCTCAAGGACATCGACGTCCACCTGCCGGTGGGGTGTTTCACCGCGATCACGGGCGTCTCGGGGTCGGGCAAGTCGACGCTGATCCACGAGGTGCTCTACAAGGCGCTGGCCCGGGAGATGCACGACAACACGGACGTCGACCCCGGCGACCACGACGGGATCGGCCACGACGCCATCGAGACGGTCCGGCTGATCGACCAGTCGCCCATCGGCCGGACCCCGCGCTCGAACCCCGCGACCTACACAAACGTCTTCGACTACGTGCGCGAGCTGTTCGCACAGACGGACCTCGCACAGCAGCGGGGTTACGAGAAGGGGCGCTTTTCCTTCAACGTCAAGGGCGGTCGCTGTGAGTCGTGTGGCGGCCAGGGGCGGGTCAAAATCGAGATGAACTTCCTCTCGGACGTGTACGTCCCCTGCGAGGAGTGTGACGGGGCCCGGTACAACGACGAGACGCTGGACGTGACCTACCGGGGCAAGACCATCGCGGACGTCCTGAACATGAGCGTCGACGAGGCCCACGACTTCTTCGAGAGCCACGGGCAGTTGCGCCGGCGGCTGAAACTCCTGAAGGACGTCGGACTCGGGTACATGCGCCTCGGCCAGCCGTCGACGACCCTCTCGGGCGGGGAGGCCCAGCGGGTCAAACTCGCCGAGGAACTGGGCAAGAA
>JAHENO010000328.1 GCA_018609945.1 Haloarculaceae archaeon
CCGCCGTGCGGACGGTGCGTGCGACGCTCGACACCCGCTGACCCCGCCAGCGTCCAGGTCCCCACCAGCGCGCGTCGACGGGAGGGGATTTCACAAAATGACAGGTTCGGTATGTTTTGTGGGATGAACGGGGTGTTTCAGGGGGGAGAGGCGCACGAACCGGACGATTTATCGTGACCCTAGCCTCGACTTCAGGAAGGAGAGTAACAGATGAGCCAGAGCGACTTTCCGTCGAGTGCGGACACGGTCATTATCGGTGCCGGTATTGTCGGGAACAGTCTCGCGTACCATCTCGCAGAGATGGGCCGGGACGACATCCTCGTGATCGACAAGGGGCCGCTGCCCGATCCGGGTGGATCGACCGGGCACGCGTCGAACTTCCTGATGCCCGTCGAGCACTCGAAGGAGATGACCCACCTGACGCGCCGGAGCATCGAGCAGTACAAAGACATGGACACCTTCGAGAACAGCGAAGGGATCGAGGTCGCCCGCACGAAAGAGCGCATGGCGGAACTCGATCGGCGCGTCCAGTCGGCCAAGTCCTGGGGCGAATCCGGCAGGCTCCTCACCCCCGAGGAGGTCAAGGAGCGCGTCCCGTACATCAACGAGGACATCATCAAAGGTGGCTTCCTCAGCGAGGGCGCGGGCACGTGTGACCCGCTGCGCGCGGGCGACGTAATGCGGGAGCGAGCCGGCGACGCCCTGGAGACCTCGCCCAACACCGAGGTGCTCGACATACACGTCAAGGAGGGCGAGATTCAGGCCGTCGAGACCGACCGCGGCACGGTGGAGGCCAACGAGGTGGCCATCGCAGCCGGGCTCTGGAGCCCGAAGATCGCCCAGATGGCGGGCACTGACATCCCGCTCAAGCCGGCGGTCCACCAGCTCATCAGCGTCGGTCCGATCGATTTCTTCGAGGACTACGAGGGCGAGATTTCCTTCCCCGTCGTGCGGGACATGGACACCCAGATGTACGAGCGCCAGCACGGCAACGACATGGAGGTCGGCTCCTACCAGCACCGGCCGATCCTCTGGGACGTTGAGGACGTGCCCTCCATCGACGAGGCGCCCCTCTCGCCGACCCAACCGCCGCTGACCGAGGACGCCTTCGAGAAGTCCATGGAGGACGCCCTCGAGTTGATGCCGGAGGTACTCGACGACCCCGCCGCGGGGATCCGCCACGAGATCGACGGCTTGCTGTCGGTGACGCCCGACGGCGCGCCGCTTCTGGGTCCGCTCCAGGACGTCGACGGCCTCTGGTCGGTCGCCGCCGTCTGGATCAAGGAGGCCCCCGCAATCGGCGAGGCCGTCGCCCAGTGGATGACGCGTGGCTGGTCCGATATCGACCTGCACGCCTCGAACGTCAACCGCTTCTACCAGTACGGCACCTCCCGCGAGTTCGTCGAGAACCGCGGCCACGAGGGCTACCAGAAGATCTACGGCATCGTCCACCCCACCGAGCAGTGGCAGTCCTCGCGGCCGCTCCGGACGAGCGCCTTCTACCACCGCCAGGACGACCTGGACGCGCGCTTCTTCGAGGCCGGCGGCTGGGAGCGCCCGCAGTGGTTCAACTCGAACGAGGACCTGGTCCGGAAGTACAACGAGGAACTCGACGGCTTGTTGCGCGCGAACGAGTGGGACTCGCGGTGGTGGTCGCCGATCATCCTCGGCGAGCACCTCCACATGCGCGACCACGTCGGCATGATCGGCGACATGGGCTTCGGTATCTTCGACGTCGTCGGCTCGGACGCCGCCGACTACATGGAGAAGATGGCGGTCGGCCGCGCACACGTCGACCCCGGGAAGACGGTCTACACGCCCATCCTCGCCGAAAACGGCGGCTTCGTCTCCGACCTGACCTTCGCCCGCCTCGACGAGGACCACTACCGCATCGTCACCGGCGGCGCCGTCGCCGGCTCTGACAAACAGTGGTTCGAGAGCCACATCCCCGAGGACGGCGACGTCCACCTCATCGACCAGTCCGAGGCGTACTGTACGCTGGGCGTCTGGGGCCCCGACGCACGCAACGTCGTCGACTCGGTCACCGAGGAGGACATGTCCCACGAGGCCTTCCCGCCGTACACCTGCCAGGAGATCACCGTCGGCGAGGTCGACGCCTGGGCGATGCGGCTCTCGTACGTCGGCGAACTCGGCTGGGAGATCTACGCGCCGATGGGCCAGGGCCAGCGCCTCTGGGACACCATCGCCGCCGCCGGCGAGGACTACGACATCCGCCCGGTCGGGATGGGCGTCTACGGCACCACCGGCCGCATGGAGAAGGGCTACCGCCTGTTCGGGCACGAACTCGAACTGGAGTACAACCCCGCGGAGGCGGGCCTGACCTTCCACGGCGTCAAGGACGCCGACTTCATCGGCAAGGAGGCCTACGCCGAGGCCATCGAGGAGGACAACACCGCGACGCTGTGCACGCTGTCGGTCGACGACCACGCCCCCTCCGGCGGCGAGAACCGGTTCATGCTGGGGAACGAACCGGTCCTCAACGAGGAGGGAGACGTCATCGTCGACGAGGAGGGCCGCCGCTCCTACGTGACGAGCGCGGGCACGGGCCCGAGCGTCGGCAAGCACCTCCTCATGGCGTACCTCCCGCCGGAGTACGCCGACGAGGGCCGCTCGCTGCAGGTCGAGTACATGGGTGAGCACTACCCGGTGACCGTCGAGGTCGTCGGGTCTCGCCCGCTGTTCGACCCCAAGAACGAGCGCATCCGGAGTTAATCGAAACTCCCTTTCTGACCCACACCGAAGGTTACGACAATGGATGTACTAGCCTGTTTGAAACGAGTACCGGAGACGGGAGCAAAGATCGTCCTGACCGAGGACCAGATGGACATCGACACGACCAACCTCGGGTTCACGATGAGCCCACACGAGGAGTGTGGGATCGAGGAGGCCGTCCAGATCGCCGAGGAGACCGGCGGCTCTGCGACGGCGCTGACGCTGGGCGGCGAGGAGGCCAAAGAGCAGGTCCGAACCGCGCTGGCGATGCAGGCCGACGACGGCGTGTTGCTCGAGAAAGACGGCGACGAGTGGGACCCCCAGAACGTCGCCGCGGCCATCGCCGACTACATCGAAGACCGGATGGCGGAGGACGGGTTCGACCTCCTGGTGTTCGGCAACGAGTCGGCCGACGCCGGCAACTACCAGGTCGGCGTCCGCGTCGCGGAGCAACTCGATTTGCCCATCGTGACGAGCATCAAGGACCTCGAGGTCAACGAAGAGGCGGGCACTGTCACCGCCGAGCGCGAGGTCGGTGGCGGCTCCGAGGTCTACGAACTCGACCTCCCCGCCGTCGTCGCGGTCAAGGAGGGACTGAACGAACCCCGCTACGCCTCGATGCGCGCACGGATGCGGGCCCGCAAGCAGACCGTCGAGTCCGTTCCCGTCGAGAAAGAACACGAGGCTGGCCTGGAGAAGGTCCGCCTCGAAACGCCCGAGAAAGACGAGGGCACCGCCGAGATTCTCGGCGAGGGTCCCGAGGCAGTCCCGGAGATCATGCGCGTCCTGCGCGAACTGGAGGTGCTCTGAATGATCCTGACGTTCGTCGAACACGAGGCCGGCGTTCCCGAGGACACGACCCTGGAAGCACTGACGTTCGCCCGCGACGTCGCCGAGGGGACCGACTCGCCCATCGAGGCAGTCGTCTTCGGCGACGAGGGCCCCGCGGTGGCCGACGAGGTCGGCGCCTACGGCGTCGGTGCCGTCCACGCCGTCTCACACCCCGACCTGGACACCTACGCCCCCGAGGCGTGGGGC
>JAHENO010000329.1 GCA_018609945.1 Haloarculaceae archaeon
CTCGACGGTAATCTTCTTCAGGTACCGCGTCTCGGGGTTCATCGTCGTCTCCCAGAGCTGGTCGGGGTTCATCTCGCCCAGTCCCTTGAACCGCTGGACCTGGTCCGGCGAGCCGTCACACTCCTCGGCGATGATGCGGTCGCGCTCCTCGTCGGTCATCGCGTCGTAGGTCTCGCCGCGATACCGGATGCGGTACAGCGGCGGCCGCGTCGCGTAGACGTGTCCGCGCTCGAGCAACGGCCGCATGTGCCGGTAGAAGAACGTCAACAGGAGCGTCCTGATGTGGGCCCCGTCGACGTCCGCGTCGGTCATGATGAGTATGTTCTCGTATCTGAGTTCGGAGATGTCGAACTCGTCGCCGATGCTCGTCCCCAGGGCGGTGATGAGGTTCCGTATCTCGTTGTTCTCGAGGATGCGGTCGAGGCGGTGTTTCTCGACGTTCAGAATCTTGCCCCGGATCGGGAGGATGGCCTGGAATTCGGGATTGCGGCCCTGCTTGGCGCTCCCGCCGGCGCTGTCGCCCTCCACCACGAACAGTTCGGCCTCGGAGGGATCGCGCGTCTGGCAGTCGGCCAGTTTCCCGGGCAGTGCCGTCGTCTCGAGGGCGGACTTGCGGCGTGTCAGTTCCTCGGCCTTCTTGGCGGCCTTGCGGGCCTTGGCGGCCTCGACGGCCTTGGCGACGATGGTCTCGGCGGTGTCGGGGTGTTCCTCGAAGTACGTTCCCAGGTGTTCGTGAACCGCCGACTCGACGATGCCCCGGACCTCGCTGTTGCCGAGTTTCGTCTTCGTCTGCCCCTCGAACTGCGGGTCCGGGTGTTTTATCGAGAGAACCGCCGTCAGCCCCTCGCGGATGTCCTCGCCCTTGAGGGTGTCGTCGAGGTCCCGCAGCAGGCCGTTCTCCTGTGCGTAGTCGTTGACGACGCGGGTGAGGGCGGTCTTGAAGCCGGTCATGTGGGTGCCGCCCTCGCGAGTGTTGATGTTGTTGGCGAAGGCGTGCAGCGAGCCCTGCAGTTCGTCGGTGGCCTGCATCGCCACCTCGACCTGGACGAGTCCCTCGGCGATCTCCGCCTCGTCGGCGAAGTAGATGACGTCCTCGTGGAGGTGGGTCTTGGTCTCGTTGAGGTAGGCGACGAACTCCCGGATGCCGCCGTCGTACTTGAACGTCGTCGACGTGCCGTCGCGCTCGTCGTGGAGGCTGATTTCGACCCCGGAGTTGAGGAAGGCGAGTTCGCGAAGCCGGGATTCGAGCGTCGAGACGGCGAAGTCGGTCGTCTCGAATATCTCGTCGTCGGGCCAGAAGCGGACCGTCGTTCCCGTCTCCTCGTCCGGTCGGAGGTCCCGCACCCGTTCGAGGTCGAACTCCGGCTGGCCGTGGTCGAACCGCTGGCGCCAGACGGCGCCGTCGCGCTTGACCTCGACTTCGAGCCACTTCGAGAGGGCGTTCACGACGGAGACGCCCACCCCGTGGAGCCCGCCGGAAACCTGGTAGGACTTGTTGTCGAACTTCCCCCCTGCGTGCAGGACCGTCATGATCACCTCGACGGCTGGCCGGTCGTGTTCGGCGTGGGTGTCGACCGGGATGCCGCGGCCGTCGTCGGAAACCGAGACGGAGTCGTCCTCGTGGATGGTCACCGCGATCGTGTCACAGTGGCCCGCCAGCGCCTCGTCGATGGCGTTGTCGACCACCTCGTAGACGAGGTGGTGCAACCCGCGCGTGTCGGTCGATCCGACGTACATCGCCGGGCGCTTGCGGACAGCCTCCAGGCCTTCGAGTACCTGTATCTGTCCTGCGCCGTACTCACTCTCCTCGGACATGAAAACCTTGCACCCGACTAGTCGCCCCCGTCACTTAAAGCACACGCACGCGCGAGCGCGTGAGTCGGACAAAGCGGCTGGACACAATCGGCTGGGCACGAGCGGCTCCACGGTGATCCGACCTCCTACCGACACTCTTCGAGAAACGACGTGACGATGGCATCCAGCGAGGCCGGATCGTCGTACTCGGCGACAGTCAGTTCGTCACTCCCCCGGACCATCGCAGAGAGGTCGCGCTCCCCACCGGGTCGGTACAGACAGAGGGCCGGCTTCTCCCAGGCGACTGCCCTGCCGAGTTCGTAGCCGACGCCCAGACTCGGGACCGTCACCTCGGCGACGACGGCGTCGGCCCGGCGGAGCCAGGCCAGGTCCTGGTCGTGGATTTCGCGGTCCGACAGAGCCGCTTCCTGGGTTTCGAGGTCCTGCTGTCCGACGTGTTCCGTGAGAACCTCGCCGTGTCCGTTGAGCAGGTCGATGATCCGGGCGTACAGGTCGACGTCGGACCGTCCGCCGCGAATTGAGCCGGCGAAGTAGATGTCCATGTTCGTGGGGCTGGCGGCCGGGGCGACCTAACGGTTCGGGTTCACCGCGACCAGTCCCCGCACGCTATCACTTTCACCGCGATGCCGTACGACATTTAAACCCGGGTGCGGAAGTACAGGCACATGACCTCCTACCAGTCGCGCCTCGGCGCCGAGGAGGGGATCGCCGAGGAACTGGCCGAGAGCCAGCGGGCGATCTCCATCGCCGAGTTCTTCGAGAAGAACAAGCACATGCTCGGGTTCGACTCCGAGGCCCGGGCGCTCGTCACCGCCGTCAAGGAAGGCGTCGACAACTCTCTCGACGCGTGTGAAGAGGCGGACATCCTGCCGGACATCTACATCGAAATCCAGGAAGAGCGGGACTACTACCGGCTCGTCATCGAGGACAACGGTCCCGGCATCACGAAGGAGCAGGTTCCGAAAGTGTTCGGGAAACTCCTGTACGGGTCCCGGTTCCACAAGCGCGAACAGAACCGCGGCCAGCAGGGGATCGGCATCTCCGCGGCGGTGCTGTACTCGCAGTTGACCTCGGGCAAGCCCGCGAAAATCACCTCGCGGACGAAAGGGGACACGCAGGCCCAGTACTTCGAGTTGATCGTGGACACGGACACGAACGAGCCCGAAATCAGCGAGGAGTCGACGACGGCCTGGGACCGGCCCCACGGGACGCGCATCGAACTGGAGATGGAGGCGAACATGCGTGCCCGGCGGCAACTCCACGACTACGTCAAACACACCGCCGTGGTCAACCCCCACGCCCGCATCGAGATGCGCGAGCCCGACGCGCACTTCAAGTACGAGCGGGCGACCGACCAGCTCCCCGAGGAGACCGAGGAGATCCGGCCCCACCCCCACGGGGTCGAACTCGGGACGCTCATCAAGATGGCCGAGTCGACCGACTCCTACTCCATCTCGGGGTTCCTGCAGGGCGAGTTCACCCGCGTCGGCGGGACGACCGCGGAGAAGGTCATCGCCAATTTCCGGGACCGCCACTACGGGCGAGGGATGGCCTGGCGACCACCTCTGAAACACGAGGAAGTGGACCTGGAAGCGACCATTGCGGACGCGGTCGCCAACAAGGGCAAGGAGGCGACCGCCGACTTCGCCGAGCAGGTCGCCACCCGTCTCGAAACCGAAGAGCGGGTCGCTCACCACGAGATCGTCGCCGTCGTCGACGAC
>JAHENO010000330.1 GCA_018609945.1 Haloarculaceae archaeon
AACCCCATCGTCTTCGCGATGGCAAACCCCGACCCCGAGATCGGCTACCCCGACGCCAAGGCGGCGCGCGACGACACGGTCATCGTCGCCACCGGTCGCTCGGATTTCCCCAACCAGGTGAACAACGTCCTCGGGTTCCCGTTCATCTTCCGGGGGGCGCTGGACGTCCGGGCGACCGAGATCAACGAGGAGATGAAAGTCGCGGCCGCGGAGGCGCTCGCGGAGCTGGCCCGCGAGGACGTCCCCGACGCCGTGGTCAAGGCCTACGGCGACGAACCCCTGCAGTTCGGCCCCGAGTACATCATCCCGAAACCCCTCGACCCGCGGGTGCTGTTCGAGGTGGCGCCGGCGGTGGCCCGCGCGGCCATGGAGAGCGGGTGTGCCCGCCGGGAACTGGACCTGACGGCGTACGTCGAGCGCCTGGAGGCCCGCCTCGGGAAGGCCCGCGAGATGATGCGGGTCGTGTTGAACAAGGCAAAGAGCGACCCCAAGCGGGTCGTCCTCGCCGAGGGCGGCGACGAGAAGATGATCCGGGCGGCCTACCAGCTCGTCGATCAGGGCATCGCCGAGCCGGTCCTCCTGGGCGACCGCGAACACGTCTGGGCCGAGATGGACCGCCTCGGATTGAGCTTCGAGCCCGAAATCGTCGACCCCGACGAGGCGAACCTCGACTCGTATGCCGACCGCCTCCACGAACTCCGCAGGCGTAGCGGCGTCACCCACCGGGAAGCCCAGGAACTCATCCAGAACGGCAACTACCTCGGCAGCGTGATGGTCGAGATGGGCGACGCCGACGCGATGCTGACCGGGCTGATGCACCACTATCCGGACGCTCTCCGGCCGCCCCTGCAGGTCATCGGGACCGCCCCCGAAACCGACTACGCCGCCGGTGTCTACATGCTCACGTTCAAGAACCGCGTGGTCTTCTGTGCCGACGCGACGGTCAATCAGGACCCCACCGACGACGTCCTGGCCGAGGTGACCCGCCACGCCGCCACCGTCGCCCGGAAATTCGACGTCGGACCCCGGGCGGCGCTCCTCTCGTACTCGAACTTCGGGAGCGTCGACACCGAGGGCACCCGGAAGGTCCGCCGGGCCGCCCGCCGGCTGCGGTCGGACCCGACGGTCGATTTCCCCGTCGACGGCGAGATGCAGGCCGACACCGCTCTCGTCGAGGACATCCTCACGGAGACCTACGGGTTCTCCGAGCTGGACGAACCGGCGAACGTCCTCGTGTTCCCGAACCTGGAGGCGGGCAACATCGGGTACAAGCTCCTCCAGCGCCTCGGCGGTGCCGACGCGATGGGCCCGATGCTCGCGGGCATGAACAAACCGGTCCACGTCCTCCAGCGCGGCGACGAGGTCAAGGACATCGTCAACCTCGCCGGCGTCGCCGTCGTGGACGCCCAGGAACAGTAGCGACGCCGAACGGGGGTCCGGGGTCGGGAGCGTCGACAGAGACGGATTGCCGTCGTTCTGTATCGGATCGACCGCCGGACAGCGGGCGGTCGGGCGGGAAAATGGCTACAGCAATCCGTCTTACTCGACCTCGATCTCGCGGCCGCCCGTCGCGGGCCCCTCGATGGGGAGTGTCACCTCGAGGACCCCGTTCTGGTAAGAGGCCGCGATATCCTCCTCGATGACTTCCTTGGGGAAGCGGAACCGTCGGTGGTACGTCCGTCGCTCGTTGCGCGCTTCCTCCTCGTGCTCGGCAGCGACGTTGAGGACACCGTCGTCCCAGGTTACCGCGATCTCGTCGCGCTCGAAGCCCGGCAACTCGATCGAGAGGACGAACTCGCCGTCCTCCTCGTACAGTTCGTAGTCGTCACTGCTGCGTCCGAACACGCGCGATGGGAAGTCCATCGACTGGACCCAGGAACTCGTGGGTGACGTCGGCAGTGGCATCCTGGATCACCCATTCGATAGTAGATATGCGATTCTATATAAATATTTCGGCTACAGATTATTCGAGTTGCTGGTGACAACACCACTTTCGGACCCAGGCCGGGCTGTTTTACGGTAGAACGTGGACCATCCAGATGACGGTTCTACACGCTACTTTTATTGGGCGCTCAGGCAATGCGGAGGGTTCGACCGATTATTCCCGGTACGCGGACCCACCGGGATCCGCATCGACCGGCGGGTTGAGGTAGATGACGTCGACCAGGAGCAGCGTACTCGTCACGGCGCCGAGAGTGATGGCCAGGTACAGCGACACGCCCGCCAGCGCGTGCATAGTTAGCGCGAGGGCGAACACCATCGGGATCGCTGCCAGCACGGCGTCGTACCGGGACAGCGACAACAACCGGTCGAGGGTGCGCTGGGAAACAGTTCGTCCTGTGCTGTGCCCGGTGTTGCGACTGGTGGCCATCGTTGTCTCACCTCCTATCAGATTGTATTGGTCTATCCCACTAAAAACTTACTCTGGTACAGTTTTCCGAACGTTACACAACACTTTGAGAGACATCTTTGATGCATACTCATAACTTACGAGTTGGTTTTCCCTCAATAAACGCACGACAAGAGTACGATTGATTCAGTCGAACTGCTGCCAGTACGGGCCACAATAATACACGATTTGATGTTTTTCCCGGCGGTCGGGCGCAGGGAGGCGTCCCCGCGGTATATCGCGGCGAGCAGGCGAGTAGTGACCCTCGGCGTGGACGGCTGTTGGATCCGACGGAAGGGCTGTGCGCGGCGACGTGCTGTCGACCGTTCCCGGACCGGCGCACGATCACACGCGCGTCGACCCATCGTGACTGCTGTGTGTCTGGACGCAGGAACGATTCGGCCGGTCACGAACGACAGCAGTCCGCGTCAGTCGCTGGCGCCGCGGTCCGCCCGGGAGGGCGGGGGGATGCGTTGCTCCCCGCCTGGTGTCTCGGGCAGGACACACCGGTCGGGTTCGTCGTTGACGTGGCCGAACTCTTCGGGCGCGTTCGCGAGCGGGTGGGCGGGATTCTCGTCGCTGTGGATGCGGGCCGCCCGGACGGTCCCGAATCCCCGGAGGCGTGCCCGGATTCCGCGCCAGTGGAGGCCGGTCGAGCGGGGGACCGACACGGTATGCGGTGGCGTCCCGCCGGTCCCCCTCGCGAGGACCGCGGCGTTGACGTTGGCCGCGAGCTGGTCGTGGTCGACGAGCAGGCCGAC
>JAHENO010000331.1 GCA_018609945.1 Haloarculaceae archaeon
ACGGGGAATGACAAGGCCTAATTGACCGCCGCCGGAGGGTCTCTCATGGAAGACAGACGCGTCCTGGTGACCGGCGGGGCGGGCTTCATCGGGTCGAACCTCGCGAACCACCTCGCCACGGACAACGACGTCGTCGCGCTCGACGACGGCTATCTGGGGACCCCCGCGAACCTCGACCCCGCCGTCGAATTCGTCGAAGCGAGCGTCCTCGAGGACGACCTGCCGACCGACGTCGACGTCCTGTTCCATCTCGCAGCCCGCTCGTCGTACGCGATGCACGAGGAGAACCCGACGGCGGGTGCACGGGTCAACGTCGAGGGGTTCGTCAACACCGTCGACCAGGCCCGCCAGGACGGCTGCGAGACGGTCGTCTACGCCTCGACGTCCTCGATTTACGGCTCGCGGACCGAGCCCTCTCCCGAGGACATGCCGGTCACCGTCAACACCGGCTACGAGGCCTCGAAGATGGCCCGTGAACGCTACGCCGAGTACTTCCACAACCACTACGGGCTGTCGCTGGCCGGCCTCCGGTTTTTCTCCGTCTACCAGGGCTACGGCGGCGCGGAAGAGCACAAGGGCGAGTACGCCAACGTCATCGCGCAGTTCGCCGACGACATCGCCAACGGCCGGCCCCCCAAACTGTACGGTGACGGCACGCAGACGCGTGATTTCACCCACGTCTCCGACATCGTCCGCGGGACGGAACTGGCCGCCGACCACGAACTGGACGGCGTCTACAACCTCGGCACCGGCAACGCCTACTCGTTCAACACTGTCGTCGAAATGCTAAACGACGAACTCGGCACCGACGTCGACCCCGAGTACGTCGAGAACCCCATCCCCGAGGACGTCTACGTCCACGACACGTGCGCCGATCCCTCGAAGATCCACGAGGCGACTGGCTGGGAACCGCGTGTCGACTTCGAGGAGGGCATCCGCCGCGTCTGTGCCCAGTATAACTGAAAGGCGATTTTGAGTATTCACACCGTTGATGTATTGGCCGCCAGTACGTGGAAACAGGATGTCAGCCGACGTCGATCCGAACGAGGTCATCGATCTATTGGCGGACGAATACGTTCGGGCGGTACTCGACGCCCTGCAGGGTCACCCGCGTTCTGCTCCCGAGATTGCCCGGCGGTGTGGCTGTTCCGAGGCGACCGTCTACCGGCGCCTGGACGACCTGGCTGGTGCCGGGCTGGTCGCACTGGGGACCGAGATCGACCCGGACGGCCACCACCGGACACGCTACCGGCTCCGACCTGTCCGGCTCAGCGTGTCCGTCCGTCAGGACGGGCTCGACGGGGAACTGCGCCACTGCCGTGGCTGGGACGATCGGACCCTCGACCGCGAGCACCTCACGCCCCCCACATCGCTGGCAGACTGATCTCCGTCGGTGACTCCCGGACGTGCCCTCGAACCCGGACCGATTCCGGGACGTGCCCGCGAACCGACCACTTTTCACCTGCTGGCCGCCTCGCAGTCGATCGATTCCGCGATGGACAGTTTCTCCGACGCCGACACCGGACCGTACACGGCGTACGTCCGGCCGGCACACTGCCAGTACAGCGACGAGGTGCCGTACCCCCCCGTGAGGGTTCCGGCGTGGTCGCCGACGGTGACGGACATGCCCTCGATGTCGTGGTCGACATCCGGTAGCACGCGCACCCGGACGCTCTCGTTGCCGTCTGCGTAAGCCACTCGGACCCGCGTGGAGCCGTTCACCCTGGAGACGATCACCGAATCCAGCTCGAATCGCTCCGGCACTGTCGGGTCTGGGACGCGATAGGAAACCGCCGACGCCGCCGCCTCGATCGAATCGAAGCGTTCGCTGTCCATCTCCGGTGGGTCCTGCCGGGTTGCGTCTTCCGGCGGATCGAACTGGAACGTGTCCTCGTCGGGGTCAGTTTCGAACTCTATCCGGTCGTATCGTGTGGTGAACTTCACCGACGAGCCCTCGCGGCCGACGAGCGTCGTCTGCCGCTTGAGCGGGTAGTCCTCCGCCGCGTGGATCCACAGGCGGTGTTCGGCCAGCACGACCGGTCGCGACAGCGTCGTCTCCGCGAGGCTGATCTCGGTATCACCTACGAGGACCTCGATTCCTGCCGTGGTGGGTTCCTCGGACGTGTCGTTGAACACGACGACCTGTGCCTCGTGGCCTGCGACCCGTTCGGTCCCCGCGTAGGTCACGTTGAGCGCCGAGAGGAGCCTGTCGTAGTGGTCGTACTGGAGCGCGGGCACGATCACTCCCCCCGAATCCGTCAGGTCGTACTTGGTCACTTCGTCTGTCCCCTCGTCGTAGGTCCAGGCCGTCGTCCGATTCTGTACGACGGTCAGGTTCGACTCGTCGGGGCGAACGATCCTCACACGCTTGCTGTCGTCGGATGGATCTGTGAGTACCTCGTAGCGGGTCCGTTCGACTACCTTCTCGTTACGTGTGGTCGTTTCCGTGAGGTGTCCGTCGACGGCTGCGGGTTCCGCGGCGAGCATCTCCCTGACCAGTTTTTCGGGCTCCGCTCCCGTTTCCGGTTCCACGCCGGCTCGGTCGTCCTCCTCCGGGAGCACGCCAGCACTGCCGACTGCGAGTGCGAGCACACAACCCACTGCCAGGAGGGCAATCGCGGGCGGCCGGTCGAGCATCGTCGGGGTCAGTCCTGACTGTCTTGGCGAACCACTATTTACTTTTTGCTGTCTCCCCCCGTTGCGGCCGGATCTGTGTAGCTCAAAACGCGTTTTGAGCCTCCCGAGCGCTTTAGACGGCCCGGTTCGAAACCCTCGTATGGCGAAATTGTTCCCCTCCTCCCAGAAGCCGTCCGTCGAACGCGACGGCGACCCGTCGGTCCTCTACGTCGACAACGAGGAAGCTGCCGAGGTGATCTCGACGCTCTCGGGGGAGACGGCAATGGCCGTCTTCCGGGCGCTGACGGAGGACCCCCTCACCGCGTCTGAACTCGCCGCCGAACTGGACGCGTCGGTCCAGAGTGTCAGCTACCACCTCGAGAACTTGGAGGAGGCCGGCCTCGTCGAAGTGGTCGACACGTGTTACTCGGAGAAGGGGCGCGAGATGGACATCTACGCGGTCGCGAATCGACCGACGGTACTCGTACTGGGCAACAGCGAGGACCGGGTAGGACTGCGGCGAGCGTTCGGGCAACTCGCCGGTACGCTCGGCATCTCCGCCCTCGGCGTGGCCGCCTGGCAGTCCCTCTCCGGCGCCCTCGACACGCTCATCGAGGCGTAGCTACCCGTCGAAGACGCCGCCGACGTACTGGTGGAGAAAGACGCCCGCGTAGACTGCCGTCACGACGAGGTCGAAGGCGAACCGGATGCCGCCGGCCAGCGAGAACCCGAACGACCGGAGGACGACCGACGTCTCGCCGTACCGGAAGGAGAGCGCGACCGGGCTGGCCGGGTCGGCAAGCTGGGTGTCCAGGAGGACGCCGACCCCGAGCAACGCGACGAATCCGGCCACGATGACGACGGCCTTCGCCGTGTGCAGAGTCGTGACCCGCCAGCTGGCA
>JAHENO010000332.1 GCA_018609945.1 Haloarculaceae archaeon
GACGTCGGCGAGCGGGCCCGGTTCGGTCGGGATGAAATCGACCAGGCACTCGCCGGCGACGAGTACGTCCGGCGTCATACCCAACGGTGGCCCCCGGGCCGGCAAAAAACCTGTGTCACTCCAGTTGTTCGAGACAGCCCGAACAGTACGTCGCCTCGGCCACGTTGCGCGTGCCACACGAGTCACACCTGGTCAGGGGCTGGTCCCCCGTGGAGTCGCTACTGCTCGCGGTGTGGGCCCGCGCCGACCTCGATTGTGCGGCGACCGTCGCCAGGTGGCCGTCGCGGTCGTCGGTCCCGAGGTCGTGGTGCTCGTCCATCCGGGCGATGAGTTCGTCGTCCCGGAGCCACTCCAGGAACCGCAACAGCTGGAAGAACATGACCGTCGGCATCACGATCACGAACACCGCGACCCCCAGACGCCAGGCGACGGCCAGCGGTCCCAGGTCGGCCATACCCCTCCCAGGGTTCGGAGGCCCAAAGAGGTTCGGCCCGGCTGCCGGTCCCCGGTCAACTCAAGTCACCGAAATATTGTCACTTTATGGTTGTCACACGATCACACGATAATTGGGGGACTGCGGTCAAAGTATGTGAGAAAATAAATAAGAAATCTGTCTGTTTGCAGTAATTATAAATATTGTAGTTCTGTAAAACAACAGCTGTAATGGTTGATATGAACCAGCACAGTCAGGACGGCACGCGTGGTGTTTCGCGACGGCGGTTCCTGGCGGCGACCGGGGCGACGGGCGCCACCATGTGGATCGCCGGCTGTGGCGGCGGTGGCGGCGGTGGCGAGGGACCAGTCGAGATGACGATGGACGGTGAGTGGGCCGACGCACAGGAGCCAGTCGTCAACGCACTGTACGACGCGGGTCTGAGCGAGGACATCGATGTGGAGATCCTGCCGGGCGACTTCGAGACCGGTGCACGGCGCTCGGAGTTCACGTCCGCCCTAGACGCCGGGCGGGCGAGCCCGGACGTCTTCATGATGGACTCGGGATGGACGATCCCCTTCATCGTGCGCGATCAGCTGGTCAATCTCAGCGAGGAACTGTCGTCGGACACGCTCGATTACATCCAGAGCGACTATCTGGAGGCGGCGGTGAGTACGGCCAGTGATCCGGAGACCGGTGACCTCTACGGGGTGCCGGCGTTCCCGGACTACCCGGTGATGCACTACCGGAAGGACCTGGTCGAGGAGGCCGGCTACGACCCCGAGGGCGAGAACTGGGCGACCGAGCCGATGACCTGGCAGCGGTTCGCGGAGGTCGCGGCCGATGTCTGGGACCAAAACGACGACCTCAACTACGGGTTCACCACCCAGGGCGACGCCTACGAGGGGACGTCCTGTTGTACGTTCAACGAGATGATGACCTCGTGGGGCGGCGCGTACTTCGGTGACCACGAGAACCTCTTCGGGCCGGTCGGCGACCGGCCGATCACCGTCAACGAACAGCCCGTCATCGACACGATCCGGATGGTGCGGTCGTTCATGGAGGGCCCCGACGCGGAGAACGCGCACCCGGACTTCCCGCAGATCACCACCACGGACATCATCGAGTTCACCGAGGAGCCATCGCGGGAACCCTTCACGGGCGGGAACGCGGCCTTCATGCGCAACTGGCCGTACGCGATCAGGATCAACATCGGCGAGGACGCCGCGTTCGACCCGAGCGACTACGACGTCATGCCGATGCCCTTCCGCGTCGAGGAGGGGCAGGGTGCCTACCAGGGCACCGGCGGCACCAGCCACGCGCTCGGTGGGTGGCATCTCACGGTCAACCCGAACAGCCAGAAACTCGACCAGTCCATCCAGGTGCTGGAAGCCTTCGCCAACCAGAGCGTGATGGTCACCGTGATGGAGGAGTTGGGCAACCTGCCCCCGGACCCGGCGGTCACCGAGCAGGTCGACGAGAGCCAGGTCGGGGGCATCGCTAACTACCTCGATACGCTCGCGGTGGCCGGCCAGAACACTGTCCCGCGGCCCGTGACGACGGTCTGGCCCGACGAGTCGCCGCTCATCTCCGACCAGATCAACCAGGCCTACCAGAACAACAAGTCCCCCGAGCAGGCGATGGCCGACCTGGAAGAGGGGCTCGCAAACGTCGAGGAGAGCGCCTAACGCGAGGGATCTAACGTGTCAACAGACACCTCGGACAGGCGGTTACTCCTCCGGCCAGTACACTGGCTGGAGACCAAGTCAGAGGCGGTGTTCGCGTACATCCTGCTGGCTCCAGCCTTCTTGCTGCTGGCCGTCATCGCATTCTTCCCGCTGGTCCAGACGTTCCGGTTCTCGCTGCTCGCAGACGAGACGGCGGCAGCGAACCCGTTCGGGGGGTTCGTCGGTTTCGAGAACTACGCCGCGCTGTTGACCGGCGAAGCGCTCATTCCACAGCAGTTCCTGGATCCGACCTTCGAGACGCCCCTGCTCCAGCAGGCGCTGTTCGTAACGTTGGCCTTCGCGATCCTCAGCGTGCTCTTCGAGACGCTGATCGGGTTCGGCCAGGCACTGGTCATCGACCAGGAGTTCTACGGGCGTCGCTGGGTCCGCGTCGCGATCATCATCCCGTACGCGATTCCCATCGTCATCCAGGCGATGATCTTCTTCCTGATGTTCAACCCGACCGTCGGCTTCGCGACGGATTTCATGCAGGCTCTTGGCATCTTCGGACAGAACCCGCTGGCGACGCCCCGCGATTCGTTCATCATCGTGCTCGTCGCCGATATCTGGAAGACGGCCGCGTTCATGGCACTGTTGATCCTCGCGGGGCTCCAGAGCGTCGACCGGGGCCTCTACGACGTGGCCAAGGTATCGGGCGCCTCGCCGTGGCAGCAGTTCAAGTACATCACGCTACCCCTGGTCGCGCCGGCACTGCTGGTCGCCATGCTCTTCCGGACGATGGACGCGATGCGCATCTACGGGCTGATCGACGCGACTGCGGGCTGTCAGACGGTCCCCTCGATGAGCTGTCTGGTCATCACGGCCCTCCAGGAGACACGCCGGTGGGCGACCGGCTCGTCGGTGGCGTTCCTGACGGCGGTCGTCATCGCGATCGTCGTTCTCATCTATCTGTTCGGTCTGCGTGATACGGAGGCTGGTGTGACATGAGCGGAGAAGAGCAACATCCCGACTTGGAGGCACAGGAACGGGCAGGACAGGAAGAGCCCGAACTCGACCGGGGAATCGTCGAGGCGTGGGCGGCGCGAGCGATCTCCAACCCCGACCGCGCCTACAAGGCTACCTTCTACCTCGCCACGTTCTTCTTCCTCGTGACCACGCTGTTCCCCTTCTACTGGCTGCTCATGGTGGCACTCACGCCGCGTGGCAACCTCAGCGACGTCGGCGTGCTCACGCCGGCCGGCTTCAACCCCGGCGCATTCGTCGAGATATTCACGCGGTTGCCGTTCCACCGGTACATGTTCAACAGCTTCCTCATCGCGACGGTCGCGACGGTCCTCGTGTTGTTCGTCGCGAGCCTCGCGGGCTACGTCTTCGGCCGGTTGCGGTTCCGCGGGCGGAACGCACTCCTGCTGTCGGTGCTGGTCACGTCCTTTTTTCCGCCGGCAGCCTTCTTCATCCCGCTGAACCGGCTGTTCAACACCAACATCGACGCTCTGCGCCCGATCCTCTCGGCGGGGTCACTGTACAACACGCCCTACGCAATCTTTATTCCGTTGTCCGCGCTCTATCTCCCGCTGTCGATTTTCATCCTGATGACGTTCTACTCCCAGATCCCCGACGGGCTGGAGGACGCCGCCCGGGTCGAGGGCACGACCCGCCTGGGCGCGCTGTTCCGGGTGATCGTCCCGCTGTCTGCACCGGGGGTCGCCACGGCGGGCGTGTTGACGTTCATCACCGTCTACAACGAGTACTTCTTCTCGTCGCTGATGACGGACGGTCGGCCGCAAAACTGGGCACCCATGCTGGAGGGTGTCCTCCGGTTCCAGGGCGAGTTCGAGGTGCTCTTTAACCTCATGGCGGCAGCGAGCATCGTCGCAGTGTTGCCGGTCGCGATACTGGTCATCGTCGCACAGGAAAAGATCGTCAGCGGACTGACCGCGGGAGCGGTCAAGGAGTAACACAATGGCATCAGTCACACTCGAGAACGTCACGAAACGGTACGGAGAAGAGGTCGCGGTCGACAACATGAACCTCGAGATCGAGGACGGCGAGTTCGTCACCTTCGTCGGCCCCTCGGGGTGTGGGAAGTCGACCTCGATGGAAACCATCGCGGGCCTGACCATCCCCACCGAGGGGTCGGTCTACATCGGCGGCGAGGAGGTTACCAACCTCCCGCCGAAAGACCGGGGCATCTCGATGGTCTTCCAGAACATCGCGCTGTTCCCGCACATGGACGTCTACGACAACATCTCCTTCGGGCTCCGGTTGCGCAAGTACGACCAGGAGGAGATCGACGAGCGCGTCCAGAAGGCCGCGGACGTCGTTCAACTGGGCGGAATGATGGACCGGATGCCCGAGGAGATGTCCGGCGGCCAGCGCCAGCGTGTCGCCATCGCGCGGGCCATCGTCCGGGAACCCGAGGTGTTCCTGATGGACGAGCCGCTGGCGAACCTCGACGCCGAACTGCGGGTCCACATGCGGACCCAGCTGCAGCGCCTGCACCGGGAACTGGACACGACCATCGTCTACGTCACCCACGACCAGGCCCAGGCGATGACGATGTCGGACCGCATCGTGGTCGTCAACGACGGCCACCTCATGCAGGTCGACCCGCCGCTTACGTGTTACAACGAGCCCGACAACCTCTTCGTCGCCGGCTTCATCGGCTCGCCGGCGATGAACTTCGTCGAGGGGCAGGCCACCGAGGACGGCTTCACCTCCACGTACATGGACACGCCCTTCGATCCGACCAACTACGGTATCGAGCCCGGCCAGAACCTGACGATGGGTATCCGGCCGGAGGACGTCTACCTCGAACGGGACACGCACCTGGCCGAAGAGCCCAGCCGGACCTACGAGGCCGTGGTCGACGTCCTCGAGCCGATGGGCGACGAGATCTTCGCCTACCTGCTGCTGGACGAGGACGTCGAGGCCAGCGCCGAGGGTCGTGGCGAGGGACAACTCCTCATCAGCCTGGATCCCGATACCGTCATCGCCCCCGGCGACGACATCGAAATCGTCATCGACCGGAGTGACGTTCACCTCTTCGACACCGACACCGGTCAGGCAATCACACACGACATCCTCGAGTGAGGTCGCATCGACGCTGACCCGTCTTTCGTCGCTTCGCTCACCGCATCCGATAGATCGCAGCCTCGTATGGCCGAACTCGACTGTGGACGGGTCCCCAGCCGCCCCGTCCAGATTGGCCAGGACGACCTCGGCGTCGAACGCGGCCAGGCCATCACCGCGGGGGTCTGCCCGGAGAACGCCTTCCTGGAACGGGACAGTCAGAAAGCGGCCGACCCCACCGAGCCGATGGACGCGATCGTGGACGTCCTCGAACCGATGGGCGACGAGGTGTTCGCCTACATGCTGCTCGGCAAGGACGTCGAGGCCAGCCCCGAGGGCCGGGGCGAGGGCCAACTGCTCATGAGTCTCTCGCCCGATACTGTCATCGGCGAGGGCGAGGAAGTGCGGATCGTCCTCGATCGCTCGAAGATCCACCTCTTCGACACTGACTCCGGCCAGGCGATCACACACGGCATCGTCTGACATCCTCCCGCGACTGAACTCGTGAGCTCTCTCGCTGTCTTCCGTGTAGTTGCCGGCGGAACGGTCCGAACGGTGGGAGGACAGTGACTCCCGAGTCCGCGACGATGGACACGGGCGTCCCGAGGGGAGGGGCAGCCGTGTTGGGAGCCAAGAGTTATTTTCGGTATCGGCGTACGTGTGTCACATGTCTATGGCGATCGGCCACTTTGCGTTCGGGGCGGCGATGACGACGCTCCTCGTGACGGTTCTCGTCCCGACCGTCCGATATCCCCGGACGTTCGTCTTAGTGGGCGGTGGCTGGGCGATGGTCCCCGACTTTCACTGGATAAGTCCGGTCGCCAACCAGCAACTCCGCGCCATCCACCAGACGTCGCTGTGGACGGACCTCTTCTGGTTCCACCGGACGCTGGACCGGATCGACCCGACCGACTCGAAGTCGATAGCCGCGGTGCTGCTCGCGTTTTTCATCCTCGCGACGGCCGTTGCGGAACGCCGGGGCTATCGCACCCCTGCGATGGTTGCCTCTGCCTACGAGTCGTACCTGGACACCGAGTCAGGCAATGATCGTGCCTGAGCCGAGGGGGTGCGCAATCCCGCATTTTCAGTCCGATCTTCGAGATCGGGGCCAGCGGCGGGCAGCCGGCGAACCGATGCCGGTCGGGTCGCTGGATCAATCCGAGAAGAGGCTCGTGTGGACGGGCGCGAACTCGTCGCCGAGGTCTTCGCGGTCGCCGGCAGTGTCTGTGAGTGCGGTGCTGTCGA